>CAZKWP010000046.1:0-14640 GCA_964556555.1 uncultured Syntrophomonadaceae bacterium | reverse complement strand
CCGCGTTAGCCGTTTTCTCGGACGTCGGTTTGTCTGGTGAACCGGTTGACTCGGGACTGGACAATTGGGCCAGGTAGTGCTGGTAGTCTGAATAATTGCCGACCTGCGGGTTGATTACGCCATTGCCTTCAAAGGCCAGAATCCGGTTAACGGTCCGGTCCAGGAAATACCGGTCATGGGAAACGGTCAGCACCGCCCCCGGAAAATCATCCAGATAGTCTTCTAAAACCGTTAAGGTTTGGATATCCAAATCGTTAGTCGGTTCATCCAACAGCAGGACATTCGGGGCTCCCATCAGGACGCGCAGCAGATATAGTCTTCTTTTTTCTCCGCCGGAAAGCCGGGCGATCGGGGTCCACTGCAGGTCCACCGGGAACAAAAATCTTTCCAGCATTTTGGCGGCGCTGATCACGATTCCGTTGCCGGCCGGCAGAAACTCGGCTACTTCTTTGAGATAGTCAATGACTCTCAGGCCCTCATCCATTTCCATTTTTTCCTGACCAAAGAGCCCCAGCTTAACCGTTGGCCCTCGTTCGATCTTCCCTTGATCCGGCTGCAGCTGCCCGGCGATTAGTTTGAGCAAGGTGGTCTTTCCGGCCTGATTTGGGCCGATGATGCCTACGCGATCGTCCCTTAAAACCAGATAAGTAAAGTCTTTGATTAACTCTCGGCTCCCAAAGGCGTGCGAAACCCGCTCCAGCCCGATTACTTTTTTCCCTAAACGGGCTGCTCCCACCGGGAGATCCAATTCTTTAGCCACTGTCCCTGGTTGGTTGGCCTGAAGCATTTCAAAACGGTTTATTCGAGCTTTTTGCTTGGTCGTCCTGGCGCGGGGACCTTTGCGGATCCAGGCCAGCTCCTTTTGCAGGAGCTTCTGCCGTTTGTTCTCCGCCGCTTGCTGCAGCTCTGCTCGCGCCAGTTTGAATTCTAAATATTTGCTGTAACCGCCGAGATAACTGTACAAGCGGGCTTGGTCGAGTTCCAGAATCCGGGTGACGACCCGGTCCAGGAAATAGCGATCATGGGTTACCATGATCACTGCCCCTTTGCACTTGTTCAAATACTGTTCCAGCCAATCGATCGCGGCGTTGTCCAAATGGTTAGTGGGCTCATCCAGGATCAAAAGATCCGCTGGGTTCAACAAGGCTCTGGCTAAAGCGATCCTTTTTTTCTGCCCCCCGGATAAAGTTTCTACGGAGGCAGTAAAATCCGTAATCCCCAGTTTGGTCAGGACCGCCTTGGCTTCACTTTCCCACTGCCAGGCGTCTTTAGCCTCCATTTGCTGGCTGAGAATAAGCAGCTGCCTCTGCCGCTCCGCGTCATCCGGGTTTTGATTAAGCTCCGCCACGGACTGTTCATAATCCCGGATCAGATCCAAGGTAGTCGATCCGCCGCTCAGCACTTGTTCCAGGGCCGTCGACTGTTCGGCAAATTCGGGATTCTGCGGCAAATACTCTACGGTCAGGTTGTTTTTACGGCTGAGGCTGCCCCGATCCGGCAGTTCCACCCCGGCGATTATTTGCAAAAGGGTTGATTTGCCGGCTCCGTTAACGCCGATCAGGCCGATTTTTTCCCCTTCCTCAATGCCCAGCGTCAGGTCTTCAAACAAATTCTTTTCCCGGAAACCCTTGGTGAGATTCTCTAGCGTAAGTAATATCATGATTTCGCGGCTTCTGGAGTATCAGTGACTTCCAACAACTCGAAGCCGGTTTGAGGATCGACTTTCCGCAGCGCGGCAACATTTATCAGTTCCAGTACGATTACTTCCCCGATCTGCCAGATGTCCACCCCATCCCGGGTACAGCCGGTGATCGCTTCCCTGTTTCGGCCAAAGGAAGCGTGCAGGTGTAATTTGGGATACCCCTTCTCGTCACAAAACAGAGTGCCTAGACCCAGCGCCTCACTGGTTCCGAGCAAACGGGTGACCATGGGGATTGGTTTAGGGACAGCCCCGTCTTCCGGGCCTACCACCACCCGGCTGCCGGTGTCCGCTCCGCCCAGCCAAAAGACCAGGGCGGATTTAACCTGCTGTTTTTGCGCAAATTCTTCAATCAGATCGGGTATTTTATCCCCATGTTCCATTCGCAAAATAAAAACCCGTCCTTGGCTGGCTTCGGTGTACTTCATATTAATCTCCTTCGCCCTTCGGTTATTTTGCGGGTTCTTTCTTTACAATCGAATCTTTGGTGGCTCCGCACTTGGGACACTTCTGCGGCCGACACCGGGCTTCCTTCTCTTCACCACACTCCGCACATTTAAAGATCGCCATATCTTTACCTCCTCGTACGTATGAATATATATAATCCACTACTTGAGCCCAATTTCCAGTTGTAAACGGAAGTGGCGGCAATGAAGCAAGAGAACCGTCCCCTTGCTTCACACCTGCTTCGCGTTATTGCTTCCGTTGGGCATAGCGGGCGGTATCAATGCCCCGCTCGGCCAGCCACTCCCGGGTCTTGCCTAGAATAACCACTGGCTTTTGGCGCAGTTCCGTTAAATTACGGGCGCCCATCATTAAATAAATACAGCGGAGCTCATAGAGAAATTGCTGAAAGAAAAGCTGTAAAGCTTCGGCCGACTCCTGGACTAAAATCCGCAATACCGAACCAGCCATCCCAGCCAGGTCTGCTCCGACCGCCAAAACCTTGGCCGTATCCAAGGCAGTGCGGATTCCCCCGGTCGCCACGATCCCCAGCGGGAGTTTTAAATCAGCGGTCTCCAGCAGACTGACGGCCGTGGGGATACCCCAGGTCTCCAGGCTCGGACCAAACAAAGGGTTCCCGCGTTTACTTTCTATGGCAATGAAATTGGTTCCGCCCTGGCCCCCCAAGTCCACCCACTGGACGCCGGTTTCCGCTAAGCGGACGACGGTTTCCCGGGACAGGCCGAATCCTACCTCCTTCACCATTACCGGAACCGGCGATTGCTCGGCTATCTGTTTTAAGTTGGCCAAAATTCCGCGAAACTCCCGGTCACCCTCGAACATGGCCAATTCCTGCGCCACATTCAAATGAACCTGCAGCGCGTCCGCCTGGATCATCTCCACGGCCCTAACGGCCTGGGCCATGGGTGTTAAAGCCCCGACATTGGCCAGAATCACCCCGGCCGGGTTTTCCTCCCGCACAATGCGAAAAGATTCCTCCGCGGCCGGGTCCTCTAAGGCAATCGTTTGCGAACCAACCGCCATAGCAATCCCGCATTCTCGGGCCACTCCCGCCAAGCCCTGGTTAATCGGGAGGATCTGCGGATTACCACCAGTCAGGGCATTGATCAGTAAAGGAGCCGCCAGGGTCTTGCCCGCAAATTTCACCGTCAGGTCAACTTCATCCAGATTCAGTTCGGACAAAGCCTGATGCAGGAGATAAAGGTCTTCCAGTCCACTGGACCTTGGACCATCGCCCAGGTTCAGGCTGTGCTGGATATGCTGTAATTTTCGGGCGCTGCGGGAAGAACGGTTCTGCTGCATAACCTCGGTTACTCCTTTGCTAAGATAAAATAGTTCGCTATGTTTGCGTTTTGCTTAGAGGTTATTCCACTCCTCTTTTTAAGGTTTTTGTTTCAGGTTACTCTTTTTCGGGCTGCTTATCTTCCGGCGGCTTATCTTTAAGCTGCACCAAGTCTTGGGCTCCAGCCCAGTCCTGAGGAGTGTTCACGTTCAAAAACAGGGTGTTTGGGTCGCCCAGCGCTTCTACCCACGCCTCTTCAATCCACAAAAGGTTTTTTTGCTCCTCGACAAACGCCGTGATACTGCGCCGATTTGAATGCAAAAATTGTTCGATCGGTTCGATACAGGCTTTGGAATAAACCGCAAAAAGCGGCTGCGGCCGGCCCCCGATGCGCGCGACTGCCGCATCGTAACCGGGAACCCGCTCCAGCAAATACTCAGCCAGACGCTTACTGACAAAGGGCATGTCACAGGCCGTAACCAAGTTATAGTAGTGTTTGGAGTTCACCAAACCCGCATGCACCCCGCTGAGCGGCCCCTTGCGGGGGATAATATCCACCACGGTCGGAATTCCCAGGCCTAAGTACTCCTCCGGTGAATTGGTGACAATCAGCAAATCCGTACATACGGCCTGGAGTTCTTTTTGGATGCGCTTAATTATCTGCTGATTACCCACCTCTAAAAAGGCTTTGTTTTGCTGCATGCGGCTGCTTAATCCCCCAGACAGAATAATGCCGGTCGTATCCATCTAAACTGCTGCCCCCTGCCGTTACCTGATAAATGAACGATGAACCTTGTAAAACCAAAAGTTTAATTAAAACCAAACCAAAAGTCTAATAAAACAAAAGGAAAACCAATAGCTCCCGTTACCAAAAGCTATCAGTTTTCCGGATAGGTTTGCTCAATCGGCAGGCCAGGTTGGCGCAGCCGAAAAAAAGTATTTCTTAACTGCCAAAGGTAGTCCCCCTACCTGTATTAAATCCCTCAGCCGCCGCCTCCGCCACCGCCTTGGGGGCAGTCAGCGCAAGCATCAGCCGCTCCCGCTGTCGGTTTAGGGCCCATTGCCCCGCCGTATTTGCCATACTTGACAAACATCGATACATTTTTGTAAATCCGCTGCAGCTGTTTCCCGCTGCATTCCGGACAGACAACCTTATCTAAGTCCTGGGGAGAAGTTTTCACTTCAAACTGACATTCGCAATCCTTGCACTTGTAATTATAATACATACCTTAACCCCCTCTCCTTGACTTAAACCGCACTCTTATTTTTTAGTGTTAATTCAACCTTTAATACACTTATTCCGCAACGGGAAACAAAGTATCGTTATCGTCCGCGTTGTTCGTCTTGTTCGCCATGTGGCCTAGTTAACTTCGTTCGCTGCGTTTGCCTTAGTTAGCCTCGTTCGCTTAGTTTGATTCGCTCGCTTCGTCAACGTTCGCATCGCTAGCTTCGCCAGCTTCGCCAGCTTCGCTGGCATCGTTTGCTTCTTCCGCTTCGGCTTTTTGGGACTCCTGATAATCCTCAACCAGCTTCTGTTCTTCTGCCGCGGTCTGTTCTTCCCTGGCCTGGCTGAGACTCAGACTCATCCTTTGTTCCTGCGGTTTAATATCCAAGATCTTAATTTGAATCACATCGCCGGCATTGACGATTTCTTCCACTCGCCCAACGCGATAGGAGGCTAACTGCGAAATGTGGACTAAACCCTCCACCCCCGGCTCAATCTGCACAAAAGCCCCAAACGGCACGGTTCTTACCACCTTGCCAGAAACAATCTGACCGGCCTGGTATTTATCCGCCGCATTTTCCCAGGGACTGCGCAGAATCTGCTTCAGGCCCAAGGAGATCCGCTGTTTATCCTTGTCCACCGCCAGGACATAGACTTCCATCTCTTCGTTTTCCTGCACCACTTCGGATGGATGGTTGATATGCGTCCAGGACATCTCGGAAATATGGAGCAGTCCGTCCGCGCCCCCCACATCGACGAAAGCGCCGAAATTAGTGAGCCGCCGCACCGTCCCTTTGCGCTGCTGACCCGCTTCAATCGAATTCCATAGTTCTTTGCGGGCTTCTTCATACTCTTCTTCCAGAATCGCCTTCTGGGATAAGACCACTTTATTCTTATTGCGGTCCAGGTCAATCACCCGCAGCCGCAGCACCTTGCCTAAATAATTTTCCAAGTTGCTGACGTAGCCGCGTTCGATCAAGGAAGCGGGCACAAAACCCCTCGCTCCTACATCGACCAGCAGGCCGCCTTTAACTACCTGCACTACTTCCCCGGCCAATTCCGTTCCGTTTTGGAAAGCCTCTTCCAAACCGGTCCAGGCTTTGATCTGGTCGGCCCGACGCTTCGAGAGGACCATGGTGCCTTCATCGTTTTCAGCCCGCACCACGAGGACTTCTATTTCGTCTCCGACCTGAACCGCGTCCGAAGCCGAAGTTATATTCCGAACCGATAGTTCTTTCAGGGGAACAACCCCTTCCGATTTGCCGCCAACGTCCACCAGGATTTCGTCAAGCTTAACCTGGACTACTTTCCCCTTAATCACGTTGCCAGTGCGCAAATCGGGCATATCCTTGGTGAGCTGATCCTCCATGGTTTCCACAATCTCAGCTTCTTCATCAGCCGGTGTGGTTTCCGCCGGCTCTGCTGCTGCTTCCGGCGCTGCTGCTGGGGCTGCCTCAGCTGTTTCCGCCGTATTTTCCGGGACTTCTGGTAACTTTTCTTTTTCCAGTTCCGCTTGTTCCGCTTGGTTTACATCTGTTTGTTCAAATTCCGACATCTTTACAATTACCTCCTCAATAATCCACTCTGGAGTCGAAGCTCCAGCGGTTACTCCAACCCGATTTACCTGGGCAAACCAACCCGCCTCCAGCTGAGCAGCGGTTTCCACCGGGTATACGGGAATCCCTGCCCCAGCGCACAACTCAACCAGTTTTCGGGTATTCGCACTGTCAAAACCGCCAACCACCACCATGGCCTCAACCGTCTGGGCCAGGCCTAAGGCTGCTTCCTGCCGCTCCCGGGTTGCGGGACAGATCGTGTTAAAAGCCCGCACCTCCCGGCCTTTTCCCAGTAATACCGCGGCCGTTGCCCGGTAGTTGCGCTCAATCTGGGTAGTCTGGCATACAATCCCGATCCGGGGGTATTCGGCAATTTGCCGCGCTTCCTCGGCATCGGCCACCACCATCCCCTGACCCTCGGTCCATTCCAGAACCGCGGTCACCTCCGGGTGCTTGGGATCTCCGATAATCACTACCCGAAACCCGTCCTCGGCCAGGGATTTAGCCAGCTGCTGCACCCGCTTCACCAAAGGACAGGTAGCATCGATCACCCGGATCCCCGCTGCTTCGGCCTGCTGCAAAATACCAGGACCTACGCCATGCGACCGAATAACCAGTTGAGCACCCGGCACGTCCCGCAGCTCCTCCAGGTTTTCGGCAACGCTGATCCCGCGTTCATTCAGCTGTTCTACTACCAGGCGGTTATGCACAATCGGCCCTAAAGTAAATACCTTGCCGCGCTTTTCCGCCGCTTCCCGGCCGCCTGGATCAGTGTCCGGCTGTAAGGCTTGTTCCGCGGTTTTCAAGGCGCCTTTTACTCCCGAACAAAAACCGGCGGCTGTTGCCCGGATAATCTGCAAAATCCCATCCCCTTATTTTGGACTTGTTTCTTTAAAATCAGTCAGCCGCGGTTGACCCGCTGCGGAGTTTCCCGCTCGGCGTTGCCCGCTTGAGGATCAAGCAGCAAGGCAATCTGCGCCATAATATCCTGACTGACAATTTCTAAATTTTTCGTGTTTAGTTTTTGCTCATAGTAAGCGGAATACTCTATCGGTTTGCCGATTTGGACTTCAAAAGTTTTAAACCAGGTGCCCTTCTTTAACATGAGCTCCGTGCCCCGGCAAGCCACCGGCACCACCGGCACCTGCGCTTTCAGGGCAATCATCGCCACGCCGGGCTGAGGTTTAAGCAGTTCCCCGGTCTTGCTGCGGGAACCCTCGGGAAAAAGTCCCAACACGTTTCCCGAATCCAGGACCTCCAGCGCCCGGCGGATGGCCGTGCGGTCGGGCTGGCCCCGCTTCACTGGGAAAGCGCCTAAACGCTCAAATATATTGCCTAAAACCGGGTACTGAAAAAGCTCTTCCTTGGCCATAAAAAATATCTGACGCGGAAGAGCTGCCCCTAAAGCGATCGGATCGGCTAAACTGACGTGGTTAGAAACAACAATCACTGGTCCCTGTATCGGAAAATTTTCTAAACCCTTAACCTTCCACCGCCACACAACCCGAAAAACGCCCCGAAATAACTTTCGTAAAAACGGGTACAGCATTTATTATCTTCCCCCGTTGATAATCTCCAGCATTTTTTCCACGACTTCTTCAATCGACAACTCCGTGGTATCAATTACGACCGCGTCTGGTACCTGGATCAAAGGGCCTACTTCTCGATTGCGGTCCGTAAGATCCCTCTCAATCATCTCCTTTTCCAGCTCAGCCGGATCCGGGTCAAATCCCTTAGCGCGCATTTCCTGCTGCCGCCGCCAGACCCGAACCGGGTAAGAAGCGGTTATAAAAAACTTGAACCGGGCCTCGGGAAAGATGCGGCTGCCAATATCTCGTCCATCCATCACCATTCCGCCGCATTGGCCGGCCTGCCGCTGCAAACGGAGCATATGCTCCCGCACCCCGGGATACTGAGAAACTTGCGCCACATAACGCGATACTTCCGGGGTCCGAATCCGGTCAGTTACCTCCTGAGAATCGCAAAAAACTTTAAGTATCTGTCCCGGCTCGCTGGCTAAACAGATTTCGGTGGTTTCGGCCAGCTCAGTCAATAACTGCTCGTCCGTCAAATCCACTCCCTGCTGCAGCGCCTTAAAAGTCAAAGCCCTGTACATCGCCCCGGTATCTATATAAAGCAAATTAAGCGCTTCCGCAATCAGACGGGCTGCAGTGCTTTTCCCGGCCCCGGCCGGTCCGTCGATCGCCACGATCATATTTTTCGGCATCAGTACCTGCTCACACTTCTGCATAGTAGTCATTTTAACATAAATAGAGTGAATTGTCAGGTTTTTCTTTGGGGATAATCGCCGGCGCCTTCAAAACCCGGCCGACAGCCTCGGCAACCCGCTGCAGTTCGTGCATCATCTGGGCAAAAGAAATCGGGGTCAGCGACTGGAACCCGTCCGAAAGCGCCTCCGCCGGGTTTTGGTGGACTTCCACCATTACCCCGTCCGCTCCGGCCGCAATAGCGGCCCGGGCAATCGGGCCTACCATGCTTACCCGCCCGGTGCCATGACTCGGGTCCACGATCACCGGCAGGTGAGACAATTCTTTCGCCGCCACCACTGCTCCCAAATCAATCGTGTTCCGGGTATAGGTTTCAAAAGTACGGATACCCCGCTCACAAAGAATCACCTGGGAATTGCCGGCTGCCATAATATGTTCCGCGGCCAGCAGCCATTCCTGAATCGTGGCTGCAAAACCACGCTTTAACAATACCGGTTTCTGCGTCTGGCCCACCGCGTTGAGCAGCGTGTAGTTCTGCATGTTGCGGCTGCCGACCTGCAGAATATCCGCATATGCGTAGACCAGTTCCAGTTCCCGGGCATCCATCACCTCGGTAACGACCGGCAGCCCGGTCTCTAAGCGCGCTTCCGCTAGAATTTCCAGGCCTTCGCGGGCTAGTCCGGTAAAAGAATAGGGAGAAGTCCGCGGTTTAAAAGCCCCTCCCCGCAATACCCTGGCGCCGGCCTCCTTGACCAACCGGGCAGCCTCCAGGTAATGCTCCCGTCCTTCCACCGCGCAGGGACCGGCAATAATGAGCAGTTCATTCCCCCCGACGGTCAACTGATCATTTATCCTGATTATTGTATTTTCGGGATGTTCCTCTCTAGAAGCTAAGCGGTAAGCCTTCACTTAATACTCCTCCAAAAGCACCAGCTGTTATTCTATGTATCCTGTAGATCCTAGCGCGACTCGTTTTCAGTTTAACTGCGAATGTTTTATTTATATTTCACTTATACCTCATGCTTATTTTCACTTATATTTCACTTACGGCACCAGGTCTTGGCGCAAAGTAACCGCTTGGCGCAGATAAACGTGTTTCAATTCCGCCTGCTTTTTCGCGGAATTAATATGCATCAGCACCCGGATACAGCGCGGCAGGCCGCCGGGCACCGCGATCTCGCTGGCGCACAGCAGCGGCACCTGACTCCAGCCCAAAGACCTCGCCGCCAGCGCGGGAAAGGCCGCGTTCAAATCCGGAGTCAAAGTCAAAAAAATACTGACCATATCGTCGATGCTGATTGCATTTCTCTGCACCATTTCCAATAAAAGCTGACTCGTCGCCTGCAGAATCTCGTCAGCCGTATTCTCATCTACCGTAATCGCTCCACGCAGCGCCCTACAACTGCCGGTCATTTATTACTTGTCCCCCTTACTAACAGCCGGTTTAAGGCACCGCCCGATGTCCCAGGCCGATTGCCACCTCGTCCAGATGCAATAATCCTATCCCAAAGAAGATGGCCACACTGATATGGTCCTGGCAGCGGGCAATCCCGATTTTTCCGCCCACGTTAAGCCCTAAGGCTTTGGGCATGATCTGGCTCAGTGCCTCCCGGGTCGCGCCGGCTACCGCCCCCTCGTCCGGATGAGTGTCCTTAATCACCGCCTCGCGCTTGGCGGCTACTACCGCCCGCTCCACAACCTTGCCGACTGAACTGACGAACTCTCCGCCAAAATCAACGGCCACGGTTTTGATGCCTTTATCCGCAAAGGATTTCTTTAAATTAACCTCTTCAGCCCGACTGGCCGACAGGGCCATCTGTATTGCCGCGCTGGCCACGGTTTTACTGCTCATCTCATCACCTCCGACCAGTTGGTCACCCAAGCTGGCCTTATCCGCAACTTCCACTGTATTATACATCTGTCATGTTCATTATTTCATTATATTACATTGTAATATTTCAAACAAGGCAGGAACCCAACCCCCAAAACAGAATTACCCGGGTCACACGTACCCGGTTAGCCTTTAGTTTATGTTTATATGTTTAAAGTTGATGTTATATGGTTGAAGCAATCTTTTACTCAACTGCGCCCCGATTTGCTCCGGCTCTGCTCTTCTATTATAAACTTTTATCGCTTAAATCATTATTATTAATTATCATGAATTACTCAATATTATGATTACGATTACTCGGTTAGAGTTATTTGCCCGATCCGCGCCCGCGAACGCTCGACTTTGATCACCTGTTTGGCTTTGGGAGAGGCGATATTATCGGAAACCTGCTGCACTAAAATGGACAAGGGGTACTGATAATAGGACCCGTCCACTTCCACCGTATCGCCCGCCTGAACCGGGATGGTGATCCGCTTTTCCCGGAAATCGCCCGCAACCTGCCCGTTAACTAAGACCAGGGCCTTTTCCAGCGAGGAGTAATTGGTCAACTCCAGGGTAATACTCCCCGTATCCTTGGCCGGAGCAACTGCCGGCTGCACCCAAGGGCTGTCCGCTAGCTTTTCCGCTTGCAGCCTTTCCGCAAAACTCAGGTAAAAACGGAAAGGATCCTGGGTCATCAGGGCCTGAGCCGCGACCAGCGCCACCAGGCTTACGGCCACCAGGCGGATCAGCCACTTTTCCACAAGTTCTCCCCAGGCTAAAAAAGACCGCTGCTGCTTTTTAAACTGCCAACGCTTCCTCACCAAAATCCCACCCTTATCTGCCAAATCCCTCTGGGTACAGGCTATGCAAATAAAAGCCGGAATATGCTTTTTCAGGATGCGGTTGCTTACGGTTTCCACGGAAGAGGTCGTTTTTAGCCGCTTCGTTTTGGATCGCTTCGTTAAACTGGGCGGCTGCGTTTATAAAAGGTCCTGGTCGGGTTTTTGACTTCGGGTTGATCAGGTTAAAATGGGTTGATCAATCTTAGTTTTAACTGGTTTAAACAGGTTCAGCAGGGGTTCCCGCGGCTCGTCCCGCCACATAGCCCGTGGAAAAAGCCGCCTGCAGATTAAAGCCGCCGGTGTAGCCGTCGACATCGATTACCTCACCCGCAAAATACAGTCCCTCGACTAAGCGGGAGGCCATGGTGCGGGGGTTGATTTCCTTGACCGCGATCCCCCCGGCCGTAATAATCGCCTCCTCAATCGGGCGCGTTCCGGTCACGGTTAAAGACAGATTGGTCAGCAATTGCCCTAGCCGCATCCGCTCCTCACGGGTAATCTGATTCGAAAACTTGTCCCCTGGAATTTGGCTGAGCTCCACGATTACCGGGATCAAAGCCCGGGGCAGCAGCGCATCCAGGGAGTTGCGGAATTGCTTGCGGGAATTTAGGGTAAGATCCCGCTGAATCCGCTGGTCGAGCTGTTCCAGGCTGAGCGCCGGTTTTAGGTTGATGCAAAGCGTAACTTCGGCGGTCGGTTTGGCTTTGGCGCCGGGCTTGGCGCTGGTTTTGGCACTGGCATTAATTCCAGGTTTGGCGCTTAGTCCTGCACTGGGATCGTCATACGATCTGGCGCTGGGCTTGGCCAAACCCCGTTTGCCCAGCAGGTGTTTGGCGACCGGGCTGCTTAAGGATAAGATCACCGGCCCCGAGACTCCAAAATGAGTGAAAATCATTTCGCCGAATTCTTCGCCCAGGAGGCGGGATGCTTTCGCCCCCGGTGCGCCGGCCCAGGCGGTTACCCGCACGTTGCGCAACGACAGGCCCTGCAACTCTTTGACCCACTCCTCCCGCACCTCGAGCGGCACCAAGCCGGGACGCGTGGGGATCACCGTATGGCCTAATTCCCGGGCCCAGGCATAACCGTCGCCGGTACTCCCAGTCGCGGGATAAGACAAACCACCGGTCGCGATGATCACCGCGTCCCCGTAAAAATCGCCTTTCGCCGTGGCGACCCCGATTATCCGGCGGGGGGCGGAGGTCGCCCCTTGGGGAGCAATTGAGTTTTCCTGACTAGGAGTGGCAAGGCTATCATAATCCGGGACGGCCATTTTTCCCTTATCGGGAAAGGTCGATTTACCCTGACCAGAAACGGCCGCGCTTCCCTCAATCAGACCGGTCACCGAGTGGCCGGTGCGGACCAAAACCCCGGCTTTATTCACAAACCGTTCCAGAGCCCGCAGCACATCCACCGAGTGGTCACTCTCCGGGAAAACCCGTCGGCCCCGTTCCTCCTTAGTGGCCAGACCCAAATCCGCAAAAAACTTGAGCAGATCCTGATTGCTGAAGGCCGCCATCGGACCATACAAAAAAGCCCCGTTACCCGGGAAATTCTCAATAAATTCCGGCATCGGAGCAGTATTGGTTATATTGCAGCGGCCTTTGCCGGTCAAGAGCAGCTTCCGTCCCAGCCTGGGCATCTTTTCCAGCAAGATCACCTTGCTCCCTTGATTAGCTGCGATCCCGGCAGCCATTAGGCCGGCCGGCCCGCCACCGACCACTAAAACCGTTCGCTGAGCGTTTTTAGACAACTTGTTATTACACCACCAATGACTTTTTAGTTAACTTATGCTTAACGTTTGCTCAACTATTGCTTAACGTTAATACTTTTGTATAACTTATATTCTTTTAAACATATAATGTCAAGACGGATTAAAATATTAGATTAAACTCGGGAGTTGGACTCGTGATTGATTTGGTACGGTCTTAGCCAGGCATTGCCGGCTAGTATCACTAAAATTAATTCCCGTTGTCCACTCAGTGGACAGCGGGAATTAATTTTAGTGGTGTAAATACTGACGCAGTATATAAATGAAAACAGTGGTGGCAAATGGTTTGTCAGACCATTCGCCGTGCTTGTGCCTAGATTGGGCATACTTTAGGTTTATGTCTATTTTCTTTTCTTTGGCAAAACTCCTTTTACCTCACCGCTTGGGTCTTCTACATAGTTAAGAAACCGAAGAAATAAATGCATATGAACATGCGTTCCTGATTTGAAACTACAGCCTGTGGCATATTAAAGTAACAGCAGCCCTCCTGAATTAGCCCTCCTACATTCGACTCAGGGGATTGGAACTGGCTTTCATGCGGCGGATGATCTCCGCGTTCATCACGTCGTAGTTGTTCCAAACCTCATTGCCTGCCGCAAAATAACGCGGATAAATCTGTCTAAACAGCCACTGCATGTCTCTGAGCAGGCGTTCGCTGGTGATCCCTGCTACCTGAATAAATCGCTGCTCCTTGATGGCCAAAATCTCATGTGCGGCTGGATTCCGAATGTTCTTCTCAATCTGCCGCATCTCCCGCGCTTTTTTTAATACCGCGGCATCGGGGCGCCTGCCGTCTGTACCGCAATCATATTCAATCATCGGCAGAAGCGCGTAACAAGAAAGATCGCTGTCATCCCTGAAACCGTTAGGAAATTTCGTGTCATAGTAAGCTAACAGTGTCCGATCCTTGCTTCTCATCTTATCACGCCTCATTATATAATGACCTGGATCGGGTGAATCTGCTCTTTTAATCCACTGGCAATAATCACGCTTCACCTGTCGATTGCATTTCTCCCCTAAAAAACACTCGAAAAGCAGAGTGAGCGCCGGCGAGATCCCCCGGACATAATCCATCAACTGCCCGGACTTTTGTTGGATGCCTAATCTTAATAAATACTCGAAGAGCCTATGGGCATCGCCTGATTTTACTGGAAACAAATCGTATTGCGCCAGTTCACTTGCGTCGCCGGCCTCTTTCAGCTCCATGTTTATCCGATGTTGCGCCGCTTCTAAAAGGTGCAGCACATCCGCGGAAAAAAACTCCTGCACCCCGCTTAAAATGTTGAGTGCCGCCTTGTAATTATAAGCCTCAATATTGCTGATGGCTGCTTCCCTTAAAATGAGAAAACGCAGGTTTTCTGACTCCACCAGTTTTGCGCGCTTGATGGATTCGGCTCCCGGGACATTATCCACGTTGTCGTTCTAACATTTCTCCACATCATAATCCGGGGAACCGTACAGTTTACATTCCATGATGGTTAGATTCGGGCTAAGCAAGGTACTGGGAGAAACTCCTGACTATCTTAATTTACATTCCATGATGGTTAGATTCGGGCATGACAATCTCACGCTAGCAGAAAACGCTATACAAATTTACATTCCATGATGGTTAGATTCGGGCCCATGCCTATGCTCCATTCTTGGGTATCTTTTTCTTATTTACATTCCATGATGGTTAGATTCGGGCGATAGCGATCACATC
>CAZKWP010000045.1:0-15261 GCA_964556555.1 uncultured Syntrophomonadaceae bacterium | reverse complement strand
ACCTCAGATTTATTGCCGTTTGCTTTGGGTTTTCTGGGTGCGAAACTTGAGTTAATTATATATTGGGTTAGTTTTACGCATCTTCCCGAAGACCTGCTCTACGTTGCTGGTGGTGGCTTGGGCTAATTCATCTAAAGTTATCCCTCTTAGTTGGGCGATTTTTTCCGCAACAAAGCGAACATTTCCCGGCTCATTCCGTCTTCCCCGCAGCGGCTCGGGGGCTAGATAAGGGGCATCGGTTTCCACAAGCAGCCGATCTAAGGGCACTTTGCCGGCGATTTCCTGGGGTCGCTTGGCATTCGTATAAGTAACCGGTCCCGCTAAAGAGATATAAAAACCCATATCAATGCACTCCTGGGCCATTTCCCATCCCCCGGAGAAGCAATGAATCACCCCGCCGACCTCTTTCGCTTTTTCTTCGCGTAAAATCCTGACTGTCTCCGCATGCGCATCCCGATCGTGCACCACTATCGGCAGTCCGACTTCCCGAGCCAGCCGGATATGCCCCCGAAAAGACTGTTCCTGTAAATCCCGCGGCGAATGATTCCGATAAAAATCTAAACCCGTCTCGCCGATGGCCACTACCCGCGGCGACTGGGCGGTTCGTTTTAAGATAGTATAGGTCTGGGGTTTTACCAATTTAGCGTCATGGGGATGGACCCCAATCACGGCATAAACATTGGCATATTTTTGAGCCATCGCTTCCGCCTCCAGGGAAGTGGCCAGGTCGTAACCTACGCAGACGACTCGGTCTACCCCCATTTCCTGGGCTCGTTTCAGCACCGGTTCTCTATCATTTAAAAACTGCTCGTCATTTAGGTGACAATGACTATCAATCAGCATGAAATTGATCCCTAATCCTTTCTCCTACTTAACTTTGCCCCCGGGATTGACTTCTTTGTTTAGCGTCAGCACTTCCAGGGAATCCTCGTCCGAAGCGGCCAGGAGCATTCCCTCGGAGACAATTCCTCTAATTTTAGTAGGCTCCAAGTTGGCCAGTAAAACTACCTTTTTCCCGAGGAGATCATCCGGCAGGTAGTGCTGAGCGACGCCTGCCACAATCGTGCGCTGTTCCAGACCTAAGTCCACCTTAAGTTCCAACAGCTTGTCGGCTTTCTCCACTTTCTTAGCCGCGATTACCTTGGCTACCCGCAGATCCAGTTTGGCAAAATCATCGTATTTAATCTGGGCTTTGCCCTCGCTGGCAGTTTTGGTCTCTTCCATCTTCGGTTCCTCCTTGACTGAATGATCGGCTGTTGGGTTGGCTTTATTTTCTAGGTTTATAGCCGATTCTTTTTCAGGAACTGGTTTTTTATCTTTAGCTTTTACTTTGGCTTCCTTAGCCCGTTCTTTAATCTTTTCCTCACTCTCAATCCGGGGGAACAAGGAAGCTCCGCGCTTCACCTGAACACCCGCGGGCAGCAGCCCCCATTGCAGGCTGTCCCAGGTTTGGAGGCCCGGCTGGTCTTCGATATTCAATTGGTGCCAAACCCGTTCGGGCAAAAGCGGCATAAAGGGGGTGCACATGATGACCACTTGCCGCAAGCTCTCGGCCATCACGTACAGTACGGTATGCAGCCGGCTTTGGTTCGCGGGATCTTTCGCCAGATTCCAGGGGGCCATTTCATCGATATATTTGTTGCACCGAGCCACCAACTTCCAGATGGCGGAGAGGGCATTCGAAAACTCCAATCCATCCAATAAATCTCCGGTTTCCCGAACCACCGCCTGAGCCAAAGCAACCACTTCCCGATCCACGTCGTTTAACTCGCCGCATACCGGAACTTGCGAGGCGCAGTAACGCTCAATCATGGCCAAGGTTCGGCTGACCAGGTTGCCTAAGTCATTCGCCAAATCGGTATTTATCCTTAAGACCAACGCGTCTTCCGAATAATAACCATCTAGCCCGGACGGCAGTTCCCGAAGCAGATAATACCGGATGGCATCAACCCCGTATTTATCCACTAAAACCAAAGGATCAATCACGTTGCCCTTGGACTTGGACATCTTGCCCCCCTCCAGCAGCAGCCAGCCATGGCCGAAGATCCTTTCCGGCAAGGGCAGATCGGCGGCCATTAAAATAATGGGCCAGATTACTGCGTGAAAACGGACGATATCCTTCCCCACCAAGTGGACGTCCGCTGGCCAGTATTTAGCAAACTGCTCCGGGTTGGCATTATAACCAATGGCAGTTATATAATTAGTCAGCGCGTCAAACCAGACATATACCACATGACTGGGGTCGAGCGGCACCGGAATCCCCCAGGAAAAAGTGGTACGGGAGATACACAGATCTTCCAGGCCTTGTTTGATAAAGTTGATCATTTCATTACGCCGGGATACTGGCTGAATAAACTCCGGATGCGTGTCAATATACTCCAGCAGTCGTTCCTGGTATTTAGACATCCGGAAAAAATAGCTTTCTTCTTTTAAGAGTTCCACTGGCCGATTGCAGTCCGGGCAGACCTGTCCTTCAGCCTGGCGCTCGGTCCAGAAGGTTTCACAGGGGGTGCAATACCAGCCGGAATACTCGGCCTTATATATATCACCCTGATCGTAGATTTTTTGAAAAATCTCCTGCACTACTTTTTCGTGCCGGGGCTCGGTAGTCCGAATAAAGTCGTCATTGGTAATCTCCAGGGTCTTCCAGAGCTTATGGAAGCCCTCGACGATGTGATCCACATACTCCTGCGGCTGCTTACCCGCGGTCAAGGCGGACCGCTCAATTTTTTGACCGTGTTCATCAGACCCGGTTAAAAAAAACACATCATATCCCCGCATCCGTTTATACCTGGCCATTGTATCGGCAGCTACCGTGGTATAGGCATGGCCGATATGCAGCGAATCACTCGGATAGTAAATTGGCGTAGTAATGTAAAACGTCTCTTTTTCTTTTGGCATTTAACAAACCTCCCATTTTGTTTTGTTAAAAACTGAATCCCGTGAGTATACCTTCTTAAAAACACAAAAGCCTCTCCCCCTAAGTCAGGGGCGAAAGGCAACTCTCGCGGTACCACCCTGTTTTATCCCAACCTCACGGTTGAAATCTCTGCCAGTACTCATCAGACTGCGGCGGGATAACGGTACGCCTCCCGGCCAGGCCTATTTATCTGGCTCCCCTTGACCCGGAAACCAAAAGTTCAGCCCAGCAGCTCCGGAGCCATTGGCGGCCAGCTGCCGTACGGGATTCCACCGTTCCCCGCTCTCTGCAACGTTTAAGACTAGCCGTTCTTCCCTCATCGCCGATCGTTAAAATTGATAACTAAATATTATATTACCATCATATATATTGGTAGTTTACACGCGATTTAAAAGGAATGCAAGGCTGGCACTTAAGAAAAGTCCGGTTTGGTCAAGTCGCGCTAAATATTTTTCGGGCTGGCAACTTTACCATTGGTTGTCGTATTCTGTAGAAAAATACCTTGACTTTTTCTGGAATCACTGGTATCATTTTCACAGGGAAGAAACGACATTTTTCGCCAAAGGAGGAGCATCTAAAGATGAAGTCAACGGGTATTGTACGGAAAGTGGATGAATTAGGCCGGATAGTTATTCCTATAGAATTACGGAGAACCTTGGGCATAGAAGAAAAAGACGCCCTGGAAATCTACGTAGATAATGAGAAAATTATCCTAAAAAAATACGAACCCGCTTGCGTCTTTTGCGGCAGCGCGGATGATGTAAGCCATTTTCGCAGCAAGAACGTATGCCGTCAGTGCGCTCTTGAAATGAGCCAACAAGCGGTTTAATCAAACTGCATACTAATTTTACGCTTGCCCTTTGAAACAGCAGGCCTAACGGCTTAACCAAGTTTAACCACAATGCTACGCCGCAAAATTTCTATTTTTATCTGGCTAATCTAGTTAACATCTCTAGTCCCGTCAGTGGTTATTTCGTGTGCGCCAGTTCAGCTTTGAGACACAAACCAGGATCAGGTTCGCTTCCTTTGATTTTGATTCCGGTTTGTGTCTTAAGTTTGTGCGGCAGACCCCTCCTTTTTCCAAGCTGCTGCATTCCGCGTCTAATTTCTGCGTTTCGTTTCAGCGGCCTATCTCTTATCACTTTCTTCCAGACTTATTTAAGTTTTATTATTCATTTTCTCCCGCTGAGTCTTCGGCTTGCTGCACCTTAAGCCAGGCTTGGTAGAGATCCCGGCGGTTTAGTTTTTTCTCCCGGGCTAGATCCTTCAAAATGTGCTTTGGATTTTCCCCTAACGCTGCCCGAGCTTTAACCTCTTCCATTGCTCCCACTATAACCTCAGCCAAAGAACAAGGAGAGTCACCCGTTCTTCCTCTCGGCTTAAATTCGACAAGATTTTCATTCCCAGCAATAACTAAAGTCATTTCTCCCCGCGGTGGATTTAACTGAAAATGTTCTATAATTTCCGGGAGCGTGCCCCGGATTACCTCTTCAAATTTTTTACTGGCTTCCCGGACTACGGCTGCGTTTCTAGGTCCCCAAGCAGCCAAAAACAGCGCTAAGGTTTCTGACAAACGATGTGGGGCTTCGAACAAAATCAAGGTTCGGGCTTCCGCGGCGAGCTCTTGGATCCGCTCCGCCTTTTCCCGGCGAGTCCGCGGTAAGAAGCCCTCAAAAACAAATCGCTGCGTGGCCAGGCCGGAGATACTCAGGGCCAAAGGGACGACCGAAGGGCCAGGCAAAGCGTAAACCGGAACACCCGCCTTAAGGGCTTGCTTTACCAAATCTTCACCCGGGTCCGAGATCCCGGGGGTCCCTGCATCGGAAACCAACGCGATCTTTTGACCCTGGACCAACTTTTCAATTAAATAGGGGCCCTTTTGCCGCTGATTATGCTGATAGTAACTGGTCAAAGGCTTGCTTATGCCGTAATGGCTTAATAAACCCCGGGTGCGGCGGGTGTCTTCCGCGGCGATTAGATCCACTTCCTGCAAAATCCGTAAAACCCGAAAAGTAATATCTTCTAGATTCCCGATGGGGGTTGCGCACAGATATAAAACCCCTTTTGGCTCCGGGATTTCAGCAGCCCGCTCTTCACTCCTGGTTGAGTCTGCGGAACCAGGGTCTTGTTCGTTTGGATCAGGCCTATTATTTGGATCAGATTTATTTGGCTCAGGTTCCCATTCCCTTTTTACAAAGCGCCGAAACTTAACCATGATATATCGCCGCCACTTCCGGTAAAAATTTACCCTGCTGATCGTAGATGACCAGGGGTTCCAGTCTGCTGCGCTCTATTTCCCGCTCCAGGTCGCCGGCAGCCGGCAGTCGGGCCGCGGCAGCGGATTCCTTATCGGCTTTAACCGCTTCTACTAAAATCCGGCTGGGAGCGGTGGTTGACTTATGTCTAACCTCCCGCCACCGCTTAAGCTGCAGCCCGTATTTAGTTAAAGTCAACCAGACTTCGGCCCGGCGCTGCCAAAGATGCACCAGGGCCATCCTCCCACCGGGGCTTAAAAGCCACTGACCGGCCTGAACTGCTTCCTCCAGGGTGGAGTCCACCTCATGTCTGGCCCTGGCCACCTCGGCCCGCGTACTGATGCGGCCTTGCCCTAAAGGCCAATAAGGGGGATTGCAAACCACAGTCGCAAAAGACTCCGGAGCTTGGCTCTCAGCGATCCGCCTTATATCCTGCTTTTGAATCCTAATCAACGAATCTAATCCGTTGAGCCGCACACTGCGCAGTGCCCGTTCGGCCAAAGCCTCCTGCAGCTCAAAACCCCACAGTTCCAAATCTTTAGTCCGGGTGGTTATTAGGAGCGGAATGATTCCACTCCCAGTGCCCAGGTCCGCAATCCGGCTGCCAGGCTTCAGGGTGACAAAAAAAGCCAACAGTACCGCGTCCATCGTAAAGCAGTATCCCTGCCGGCTCTGTATCACTTTTAGTCCTTCTCTTAATAATTCTACTGCATACTCACCTGGCTTTAACCAGATACTTGGCTTACTCGTTTCCACTAACGCTCTGCTCCTGCCGCTCCAGTGTGTTTTTTAAAAATCCCAGACAGAAAAGACAATCCTGGGTTCGCCAGTGCCCAAAATTGTAAGGACAGATATGAAACCCTTCTTCGTAAAGTTTCCGCAAATTCTGCTGCTCTTGTTCCAGATTGGCTTTCCCTATTCCGTCTTGCCCCAATTGTTCCAGGCGCGCGGAACAGGCGCTCAGTTCCCGGCGGAGGTTTTGATTCTCTTCCTCCAGGTACCGCACCCAGTCCTTCACTGCCTTTAAATTTTCCCGTAAGTCAGTCAGTTTATCTTCAATCTCCGAGATCACCCGGGAAATGCGCACCACCTTGACCTCCTGTCGGCTGGGCGTTGTTTTTACTGGTCCCTGCTGTCATTACCCTCGCTGTCTTAACTGGCTCTAAGCGAGGATCCGCCGCTTTTTCCGCACCCGTCCCCCGTTTATCTGACCCGTCCCGCGTCCCTTCCCGGCGATTAAGCAGGGATTTTCGGGGAAGTTGATTTGGGGTCCCCTGGTTTCTGGAAAAGTTTTTTTTCGGAAAAGGTTTTCCCTCGGCCATATTATCCGCTTTGGGCTTCTGGCTCTCCCGGCTGCTTACGTGCGGCAGTTTGGCCTGATCTTTAGGCTTGCGGTTAGAATTTAATTTAAAAGGTTCATGGGCTTTAGTTATGCCCGGGGGCTTGGCCGGGTCGTGTCCCCGAGAATCCACCGTCTTAAGGGGAAGCTCCGACGCTTTGGCAAATTCCGGCTTGGCTCCATTCCGGTTCGACGGCCGGTTTTCCGCTACCCGATTTCTCCCTGGGGACCAATTATCCTTACTGGAATTACTGCGTTTGACCCGCGGTGCCCCAGCTGGGAAACCGTTTCCGTTGCGAGGCTGATGCTGATTTGGTTTGGGATTATTTGTCTTTTCGGGCATCTTTGGGGAATGGTTTTCCGCCAGCGCTTCCGGTTCGGTTGCTGTTCCCTGCCCCATTGGCTCCGGACGGTTTTCCAACTGGTCTTCGCTAAGGATTTCGCAAGATTTTGGATGTTCCTCTTCCGATGCCCTGGTCCTCACCGCTGACTCGTCGGACGCTAAAATGTCTGAGGCTAACTCGTCTGCCCTGAGCTTTCCTTCGGCTGCTCCGGGGCAAGGGCACCGCCCCTCCGCCGCTTCTTTGCAGGACCGCTCTCCTGGCGAATTTCTCATATTTTCATAGACTTCATTTTCGTATTTAAGACAACACATGAGCCGGCCACAAATACCAGAAATCTTAGTCGGATTTAAAGACAGGTTCTGGTCTTTGGCCATGCGAATCGAGACCGGCTCAAAATCGCCCAAAAAAGCGTGACAACACAAAACTCGGCCGCAACCCCCGATTCCGCCGACCATCTTGGCTTCATCCCTAACCCCAATTTGCCTCAGTTCAATGCGGGTACGAAAGATCGCCGCTAAATTTTTAACCAATTCGCGAAAGTCGACCCGACCCTCGGCGGTAAAATAAAAAATAATTTTACTATTATCGAAGGTGTATTCCACATCAATCAGCTTCATGGGCAATTCGTGCTCACGGATTTTTTCCGTACAAACAGCAAAGGCTTCTTTTTGCTTGAGCTGATTTTCCTCTACCCGCCTTATATCTTCTTCGGTACCGATCCGCATCACAGTTTTTAGCGGTAAAACCAGACTGGCTTCGGAAACCTCCCGCGGGGGAATAACCACCTCGCCAAACTCCAAACCCCGGGCGGTCTCCACAACCACCTTGTCCGCATACTGCAAAGTTAGCCCGCCCGGATCAAAATAATATATCTTCCCAGCTCGCCTAAAGCGAACCCCTACTACTACCGGCACCCAGAGTCCCCCTCTATCCTATTATTACCAGCTGCTCTTTGGGCATGCTTCACTCAGTTCCAGCAACAAAACTTCCAGCAGTAACTGCCCATTCGCGTGTTGTTCTAGTTTCCGCCGTGCCTGCTGGATTATTCTCAAAAATTTTCCGGCTGGATGCCAAACTGGAGCCTGAACCTGAATTAAGTCCAAACAGTCCTGATTGATCAGCAATTTGGCGTCCCCGGTTTTTTGCCAAACCAGCAGGTCGCGAAACCACAAACTTAATCCCGCCAATAAAACCTTGATCCTTTCGGTTCCAGTCCAGCCTTCGGCCAGCGCAATCACCGACGCCGGACTTTGCGCCCCCAGCCGGCTTAATAATTCGATTACTTCTCCGCGGAAAGACTGGTGCTGATTGACCAGCAGTTCCTGAGCCAAGGTTAAACTGCCTTCCGCCACCTGGGAAATCTGTTCCGCCTGGCTTGGTTCCACGGAAAACCTTCGCACCAGGATTTCCTGAATCCCACGGTCGGTCAGGGTTTGGAACCGAATCTGCTGACAGCGGGATAAAATCGTTTCCAGCAAACCAAAAGTGGCGCGGGCGGTTAAAATGAAGATCGTCTGGTCCGGCGGTTCCTCCAGAATCTTCAGCAGGTGGTTGGCGGCCTCCCCGTTCAAATTCTCCGCTTCCCGCAGCAGGAACACCTTCCAAGGGCCTTCCGTAGGTCGATACTGCGCCTGGCGGGCTACTTCCTGAATCTGTTTAAGCCGAATATTCGTGCCGGAACGCGATACTTCTACCACATCCGGGTGTTTGCCTTCGGCAATCAGGCGGCAGGAACGGCATTGGCCGCAAAACTCTCCGTTGCCTTGATCCGCACAGTTTAAAGCCTGAGCAAAACTTCGCGCGGTTGTACCCTTACCGACCCCTTCCGGACCGTAAAATAAATAGGCGTGATTGACTCGATTCCGTTTAAGCGCCTTCTGTAACTGACGGATTGCGACCGGCTGTCCGACGATTTCCTCCCAGGACATACTAATCCTCCATCCAACCAAGATCAAGCCTGTACGAAACTAACCAGCCTAAACTTAATCCGCCAAGGCCTCCCGCACCAAGCGCCAGGCCTCGGCTGCCACCTCTGACTGAGATTTCCCCGCATTGAGGACCTTTATTCTCCCCGGTTCGGCTTGCGCCAAGGCCAGGTAAGTTTGACGGACCCGCGAATAAAAAGACTCAGATTCCGCTTCCAGCCGATCCAACTCAATTTTTTGATCCCGGTTTTTCGCCCAGCGCCGCTCACGGCCCAAACTTGGCTCCACATCAAGCAGCAGCGTCAAATCCGGAACCAATCCCTGGGTCGCCAATTGATTCAGGCAGCGCAGCCAATCCGCTTCAAGTCCCCGGCCCCCGCCCTGATAAGCCAAGGTAGAATCCGTGTAACGGTCACAAATAACCACCATCCCGGCGGTTAGACTCGGCACAATCACCTGATTGATCAATTGCAGCCGGGCCGCAGCGTACAGCATCGCTTCCGTCCGGGGAGTCATTTCCTGATTCAATGGATCAAGCAACACTTCCCGTATTTTTTCCGATACCTGAGTGCCGCCCGGTTCACGAACCATCTGCAACGGGAAGCCGGCCTCCCGCAGCTTTTGGGCTAACTGGGCGGCAACGGTCGACTTGCCGGCACCGTCCACCCCTTCAATACTGATCAGCCGGCCAGATTTAAACTCGGACCGGACTGGCGACAAACCTGAATCCAAACGTACTTCCATCCCTTCGACACCAGATCATCATCGGCAAACTACCGCCGGCAGGACTTAAACTGCCGGCCTGCTTATAAACCATCCAGCATGCGGATGCTGGTCTAGGGACTCGTTCCAGTGTACTGGAACCTACGCGCCCATCTTATAATTCATCCAGAACGCGGATGCTGGTTAAAGTCTTATCCAGGGGACCCTGCCAGGCAGCACCCGCGGCCGACAATTCTTTAATCATTTCAATTATAGGTCGGGTAATTCTTTCACCCGGCGTTAAAAGCGGCACCCCGGGAGGGTAAGGGCAAATCGTCTCTGCGGAAACCTCTCCCTCCGCCGCTTCCAGCTTTATGGCCCGGTTTGACGACCCCAAAAATGCTTCCCGAGGTGTCAGCACCACTTCCGGGAGGGGCCCGCCCAGCGCCGTCCCGGTTAGGTCGCTAAACGGCTGCCGTTTGGTTTGGCCAGAATCCTGATACCCCGCGGCCAAATCGCGTAAAGCCCCTACCAAATCTTCTGTCGACTCCGGGCCGTCGCCCAGCGTAAACATGGCTAAAACATTATTGTAATCCGCCATTTCCACTTGAATCCGGTACTTAGTCCGCAGAATTTCCTGAGCTTGATAGCCGGTTAAACCCAGTCCGCACACCTGAATCACCAACTTGGTGGGATCCCAGGCGCCCACTGACGCGTTTTGCTGGATCTCAGCGCCCAGACATCGCAGCCCTTTCAGCTGATTAATCGCTTGCCGCGCTTTTTCCGCCAATTCCAAGGTCTGATCCAGCCTAGCGGCCCCCTCCTCTTCCGCCTGCCAACGGGCCGCATCCAGGGAGGCCATCAACACATAGGAAGGGCTGGTGGATTGGAGAATATCCAGACTCCGGCGCAGCCGGTCCCCGGTTAAACGCGTCCCCTGCCGATGCAGCAGAGACGTCTGAGTTAAAGAAGCCAGCAGCTTATGCAGGCTTTGCACCGTCGCATCCGCCCCCGCTTCCAAAGCGGAAATCGGCAACCTGGCGTGAAAGCGGAAATGGGGCCCATGGGCTTCATCAGTCAAACAAATTAAGCCGTTTGCGTGTGCCTCCCGCAGCAAACTGGGGAGGTGGCTGGCTATCCCGTAAAAATTCGGGTGGACCATTAATAAACTTTGGACCTGCGGGTTCTCGGATATGGCTTGGTTTAGATCACCAACCTTAGTTCCCAAAGGTATCTGATAAAACGGTTCAATCTCCACCGGTAAATAGTGTGGCCGCGCCCCGGCCAGAATCAATCCGCTGACTACCGAGCGATGGGCTTGCCGGGGAATCAGGATCTCGTCCCCGGCCCTGGCTGCGGCTAAAATCATGGCTTGCAGACCTACGGTTGACCCATTTATTAAAAAAAAGCTTTCTTCAGCGCCAAAACAGCGGGCCGCAGCCTGTTGAGCGGCCAAGATAGCTCCCTGGGGATTGTGTAAATCATCTAACCCCGGCAACTCGGTCAGGTCGTAATTAAACAAGGCGGCACCCAACAGTTCCTTAAACCACTCGGGCTGCCCGGCGCCCTGTTTATGCCCTGGCATATGCAGGGGACGACAGCGCTTTTGCTGATATTCCCATAACGCCTGAATCAAAGGTACATTCCCGGGCCTCACGAAAGCACCCCTTTTTTGGTGCAATTGTACCATATAATTGAATAAAGGACTAGCTAAGCTGTCCTTTATTCCTGCCCTTGCCCTCCTGGATGGCTGAGGTTCCTGATATTTAAACTTTAACCTATTTATCCCGCCAGGTGGTTTATAAATTTTTATTTCTACCCGGCGATTTAATTCTTTTTATGACCCTAAGAATTTATGACTTCGGCGCTCGCTGCCAAACCGACCCTTTGCCGCAGCAGCCGTGCCGGCCGGAGAGAACCATAAACCTTTGAGTCCCTCTTTCATTTGGTCATAAAAGGGATCATCAATCGGGGCCGCTAAAATCCGCACCTGACAATCATTGCATAAAAAATGCTTCCGCAGCCGGATTCCTCCGCAGATTCCGGTTTCCGGAGTCGAGCCACAAATCAGGCACTGCGGCAAAAGATTATTCTCCGGGTTTAAGCCTGCCATATACTAACACCGTCCCCCAAGCGTCTTATTATTATATTATGCCCTAAAACAGAAATGGCTCTACCTGGAGCCCAGATAAATATTGGCATAATTATCAGTTTAAAGCAAAGCCAGTTCCTTAAGCTGGGGCCGCGGATCAATAAAATGCCGGTCAAGCCCCAGTCTCTCGGGAGAAAAGCCAAAGCTCAACCCGATTAATTCCGTAAAATAGTACAAGGGCATTTTAAAAGACTGCTTAAACTTACCGGCTATTTCCTCCTGCCGGGCATCTAAGTTAAACATACACAGCGGGCAGGCAGTGACCAGCGCCTCAGCCCCGGCCTCCTTAGCCAGCCGCAGGATTTTTTCTGCCATCGCCAAAACCAAATCAGTACGGGCGGAGGCCAAATTGCCGCCGCAGCACTGGGTCTTATATGGCCAATCCACCACCGTGGCCCCCGCTGCCTCTAGTAAACAATCCATGGTAAGCGGATTTTCCGCATCCTCCGCCTGGGTTAGCGGAAGCGGCCGCAGCAGCAAACAACCGTAATAACAGGCCACCTTCAGGCCGGTTAACGGCCGAACCGCCTTTAGCCGGATGGTCTCTGCCCCGATGCGCTTAACCATAAAATCCAACAAACTATAGGATTTTGTAGTTCCGTTTAAAGTTTCCCCTATAACCTCTTGGATTCTATCCTTCTGATTCGGGTCTTTCAACGCGGCTTCGACTGCCCGCCAGCGCCCAAAACACCCCGCACAGGGGATGACTACTTCCAACCCCATCTTCTCGGCTAAGGCCAGATTCCGGGCAGGCAGCACGAGCGCCAGCAGTTCGTCGGTCGCGTGGGCCGCGCTGGCCCCGCAGCAATTCCAGTCCGGAATCTCGATCAATTCCAGATCCAGCGCCTTTGCCACAACCTGAGTCGACAGGCTGTATTCCAACCCGGTAGAATTTAGGGAACACCCAGGGAAAAAAGCATACCTATTAATTGATTCCTTAATCGCTTTCCGCTCCTTTCTCCGCCGTTCCTTCCGGTTGACCAGCCCGGGCCATTGCCTTGCGCAAAGTTTTTAGGCCTTTAATGCGGCGCGGAAGCAAATGCATTTTCCGGCGGCGCAAAAGCCTCGGCGCTAAATGCGCATCCTTTAGGGGCTGACCAGTCGCCAGGTTAAAACGAATCGCCAGTTCCGTTTCGGAGAGCCGGCCATCCCGCTGCACCAGTTTCAAAAATATATCGTTAAAAATTTTAATCCCTGGTTCGGAGATGATGCCCCTTTTACCGGCCTCTACCCGCAGCCATTCCATCAAGCGGGCGGGATTTACCCCCCGTGGGCATCGCGCAGAACAAAGGTCACAGGCAGCACACAACCAAATACTCCGGGCACCGAGTGCTTCGGTCCACCAGCCCAGCTGCAAAAATCGGACAATTTGCCGCGGCCCGTAATCCATGGCAAAGGCCACCGGGCAACCGGCCGTACATTTACCGCATTGGTAACAAGCGTTTATATCCACCCCGGCTTTGGCGGCTTGTCCCGGCAGATGCTGCATCTTTAGCTCCCCTTTATTAGACATCTAAATAATTATAGCATTAACCAAGGGTTAATCGCAGTCGTTTTTCCTATAAAAACGACCAAGGTCTTTCCTGTATCGGAAAGACCTTGGTGCACTATGCGCTGTATTTCTTTATGCATAATCCGCTGCTTTGCCCCCACTCGGGGTTGTGTTGAATCTATTGTTCTTCTGCTTGCTTCCATAATCACTTCGCCTTTTTCTTTTGAATCAAAATTGCGCAATCCGGGCAAACCTGCTGGCAGATCCCACAGGCAATACAATTTTGGGGATCGTCCGGAATAACCGCCGGAGTCCCAAAACTGCCTAACTCTCCCGACCAGATCAAACACTGCTTAGGACATTTTTCTTTACAAAGGCCGCACCCCTTGCATAAATTCGTAAACAGATGAAATGCCCCGCGCGGTACTTCCATACTTAGTATTTTTTCCGCTGCCGTCACCTTTGTCAACTCTCCTTCCAGTTCCATCTCCAAGCTTTAGTCAGAAAGGAAACCTCCATCATCCTTGTCTTTTAGTTCGAAGCCTGCACCATTTCCTGGCCGATTTCTAAAGCTTTAAAATTCAATTCCCGCAGGGCCGGGTCTTTTTTGAACTTATCTCCCAGCTTATGTTCCAAGGCTTCCTTCGCATCCTCTAGGCTAACTACCCCGGTAGCTCCCAGAACCGCACCCATGATGATGATGTTAAAGACGCGGGGATGCAGTTCCTCTCGTGAACGCTTAATCGCCGGTATCGACATGATCCGAGCAGCGTTCTTCGGCAGATCAGCTTCTGCGCCTTCAATCGAACTATCGTAAACAAACGTAGTCTCTGGCCCCACATACTGCCGGGTTCGCCGAATCGCTCGGCCGCTAAGCGCAATCACAATATCCCCGGTTTTAAACTTCGGGGCACCGATCTGCGTATCGCCAATCTGAACAAAAGCTATAGAAACGCCGCCCCGCTGTTCCAACCCAAAGTTGGGACAGTAGACGGTTTCTTTCCCTTCACTAAAAGCTGCTTCAGTAATGATCTCGGCAACTGATTGCACTCCTTGACCGCCTTCACCAGCTAACGCGATCCTAATTACCCTACCCGCCAATTTTTACTCCTCCTTCTTGGTGGGAACTCTCAATTCCCCGACTGGATAAACCTTGGCCATCTCGCCCTCCACAAATGCCCAGGTATCTTTGGCATTAGTACGCCAGTTAGTCGGGCAAAGCGCCAGTGCTTCGACGAAGGAGAATCCCCGGCCGGCTATTTGATTCTCTAAAGCCTTCTTGATATATCCCTTGAGTTGACGGAAATTCGCTACCGTACCGCGGGCTACATAAGCCCCTTCCGGTGCAATCGTAGCAATCATTTCGGGACCCTTGGTCGGATAGCCGGTTTCTTCCGGATCCCGTCCATAAGGAGTGGTTTCCGTTTTCTGGCCGGGAAGCGTAGTTGGGGCCATCTGGCCGCCGGTCATCCCGTAATTGGTGTTATTAACCAGGATAACGGTAATTTTCTCGTTGCGAATCGCGGCATTGACCGTGTGTTGCGAACCAATGGCGTATCCGCCGCCATCACCCATATAAGCCACGGTTACCAAATCCGGATTGGCTCTTTTTATCCCCATCATCACCGGTGTGGTACGGCCATGATGCGTTTGGGTAGAATCCACATCAAAGAAGTCCCAGGATAACAAAGAACAACCAATATCACAGCCAAAGACTGTTTTGCTTTGGATGCCCAGTTCATCAATTGCTTCGCCCAGCGCCTTTAAAACCATGCCGTGTCCGCAGCCGGGACAAAAAAGATGCGGCTTATTGGATTTTTTCCAGCACTTAGGCATTTGGGGTTGTATCATTGGTTCTATGGCTGACACTAATCAGCCCTCCTCTCCAAAATGTAAGGTTGAACCACCATTTTTGAAACTAAAGGTTTAATTACCTATTAAATAAGAAGTCATTCAGGAGTTGCCGAAAATAAATCTCTGATTGAGTCTCTGAAAAGCAAGTGCAGCCTAAATCAGAAGGTAGCGTATGAACTATAGAGTCAGTAAAGAGGTTCGGATTCGGGAAAATTTATTTGCTAATCTCCTGGTACCTGGCAAAAATTTCGTCAGCAATGATCCCCACAGCTGGTTTC
>CAZKWP010000044.1:10335-15371 GCA_964556555.1 uncultured Syntrophomonadaceae bacterium | reverse complement strand
AAAATAAGTCTAGTCTGCTTTTCATGGTCCCGATAACCGCCGGACCGCCGAAGCCGACGAGGAAACCTAGCCCCAACCAAGACGATGGATTCATTTCAGCCGAATTTAAATTAGTACCTTCCATAAAGGCTAATAAACCAATAGCTGCCCCTGTTCCAATTAAAATCTCATAAAAAATACCCAGATTCCAAACCCGGCTGGTCACCCGGCTCGGCCATACCAACATCCCTTTCTGATTATACAAATGACCGATTGCCCCGCCGAACAGCGCCCCGATGCCATATAACAAACTGGTGGACATCATCTGTCCCCTCCCCCAAACGGCTTCTCCTGCTTCATCAACCGCATTTATGATAAGATATCTACCATAGTCTATGATAAACGAAGCTTAAAGGATACGATTGCCAAATTCCGTCTGCCATATTTTGACGAAAGATTAAAGCCAATATATTGGCGACCGTTTAGGAGCAGAGATGAGGGCTTACTCAATCTCAGTATCCGTATCTATCTCCATCTCCAGGAGGGCAGAGCTTAAAGACTTGCCGTGCGGGTCCAGACGCAGTGAACGGGTAACTCCCCCGGCCAAAGCTTCGTACAGCACAAAATTGAAAGCACCCAAATTGGGAAGCTCATAGCGAACTACCTGGCCAGTGCTTAATCCCCGGAACCAGTCAGCGACCCTTTCCGCGGTTACCTGCTGTTGCAAAAGAAGATAGTCCTCAGGGTTATACACGATCAGTGAGATATTGGCAGTATTCCCCTTATCACCCGCGCGGGCGTGAGCCATTTCCCGCAGTTTTATTCGCGGCATCTGTTAACACCGTTCCCTTCTGTCTTTAAATTTCATCTAGATACCAGCCTCGGATAGAGACGCTTAAAGCACTTTGTACAGCTTGCTCTTCAGACTTATATCTCATTAATTAAGACTTGAGTTTGGATTGCCTCACGCGGGATCAAGGTTGAAACAATGCCAATTACTTCCCGCACCGTATACCGAGCTCCACCCCCACCAGCGGGTCCATTCGTCCACAGGGTTTCCACCTCTTCGCCCACCAGCAGCGCCTCCTCCCTGGAAGCTGTTCGCGCGGCTGCGCGCAGACGCACTTCATACGGAGCACCAGAGCGGGAGGCTCCCAAGTCGGTTCCGTGCAGGGACTCAATCCCGATTAATTCAAGTCTTAACTCCTGCGTTTTAATCTTCCGATACTCAAGCCGCTTGCGGACAATCTCGGCCGCTAACCGGCCCCGTTCAACCGCTCTGGCCCCGGCATAACTGATCTCCCCTTCCCCCACGAAAGAATCCCGGTAACCAATGCATACTTTTAGGTCCGCTGGTTTGGGGGATCCGCTGCCCCCGCTGACCCGAATTTGATCCGGGCCAACCTCATCCAGGCGAATCTGAGTAAAATCCGCCACGCAGTCCGGGGTATGATAGGCCGCCGGGTCGTGGATCTCATATAAAAGCTGTTCTTTGCAGGTAGCTAAAGATACGATCCCGCCGGACTCCGGGGTTTTGGTGATAATGGCCGTTCCCTTCGAATCCACCTCGGCAATCGGAAAGCCTAGCTCATGGATTCTGGGCACCTCCTTATACCCGGGGTCCGCAAAATAGCCTCCAGTAACTTGACCGGCGCATTCCAGCAAATGTCCCACCACCGTCCCTTGACCCAGCAAGGGGTAGTCTTCTAAATTCCAACCGAACTGGTAAGCCAGCGGCGCAATAAAGAGACTCGGGTCCGCCACTCTCCCCGTCAGAATCACGTCCGCGCCCGCTGCCAAGGCCTTAACCAGCGGTTCACAGCCCAGGTAGGCATTGGCCGAAATCATCCGGTCTATATACAAGGAAAGGTCTTCCCCTGTTTCAATGGTTTTACCGTTACTTTTGCGAACTAAATCCAATACCTCATCCCCCAGGATCGCCGCTACCTTCATCCCTTTAAGCCCAAAAGCAGCCGCCATTTCGCTCACCTTGGCGAGCGCCGCCTGGGGATTTGCCGCCCCCATATTGGAAATAATCTTTATCCCTTTTCTGTAACACGGCTCTAGTACCGGCGCGAGTCTGCGTTCCAACTGGGGATTGTACCCAAGGTTTGGATTTTTTAAGCGCTCTTGTTGATAAAGCGCAATTGTCCGTTCGGCCAGACACTCAAAAATTAAATAGTCGAGGTTGCCGTGCTCAACCAATTCCCCGGCTGGTTCAAAACGGTCCCCGCCATAGCCGGCTCCAGCCCCAATCCTTATTTTAGTTTTAATAATTTTAGACATCTGCGCCCTCCTCTGCCTGTGTTTCCCCAAGTTTTTTAAACCAAATAAATTAAATCAATTTTTTAAATTAATCATTTTTCAATTCAGTATAAATGATAAATTTCTTATGCCCAACCCTTGTTGCTTTTCCCGTTTAGACGCTTCGATATCAGCTAAAATCAATTAAACGTGTGTTCCTTTTCGAGTTTATTCTGCTTGAGGCGGCAAAGTCCTGCCAATGCATGACTGAAGATTACGCTTTCCTGGCTTTGAATCCTCTTTGCCCGAATATATAAACCATAATCACCCTAATTCGGTACTTATCCAGATAACAACCGGTTGCCTTTTAAGCAATTCTGGTCTATAAATAAATAAGCACACCAAGGAGGTGTATTTTAAATGTTATATGTTAGCACCCGGGGAAATACTCAGCCGGTTAGTTCGGCCGAAGCAATTAAACAGGGTTTGGCACCGGACGGGGGACTTTTTGTTCCCAACGCTCAAGTTAAATTAACCCCTGAGCAGCTGCAGGCCATGCGGGAATTAAATTATCCCGAACGCGCGGTGATGATCCTAAAGCAATTTTTGACCGACTTTACGGAGCGGGAACTGCAGGACTGTGTGGCGCAGGCTTATAGTCCCGCCAAATTTTCCAACTCCGCCATAACCCCGATAGCTAAACTAAATCCCTCGGTTTACTTATTGGAACTTTGGCATGGACCCACCTGCGCTTTTAAAGATTTGGCCTTACAACTCCTGCCTCATCTTTTAACCCATAGCCTTAAAAAGACCGGTGAAGCAGCGGAAATCGCAATCTTGGTCGCTACTTCCGGAGATACGGGCAAAGCAGCTCTGGAAGGTTTTAAAGATGTAGCCGGAACAAAAATTATTGTCTTCTATCCCGACCAAGGCGTTAGCGAAGTCCAAAAAAGACAGATGCTTACCCAGGAAGGCCATAACGTGGCGGTGATCGCGGTCGCCGGCAATTTTGACGACGCGCAGGAGGGGGTTAAAAATATTTTTGGCAACAAGGAGTTTAATCAAGCGCTAAGCCAAAAGCAAATAAAACTCTCCTCGGCTAATTCTATCAATTGGGGAAGGCTGGTTCCCCAGATTGTCTATTACATTTCCGCTTATGTGGATCTCTTAAAAGCACAGGAAATCGCCCCCGGGGAACCAATCAATATCGTAGTCCCTACCGGTAACTTTGGCAACATCCTGGCCGCATTTTATGCGCGAGAAATGGGGTTGCCGTTTAACCGCCTGATCTGTGCGGCTAACACCAATAATGTCTTGACCGATTTCATCCGCACCGGGGTTTATGACCGCAACCGGCCGTTTGAAAAAACCATCTCTCCTTCCATGGACATTTTGGTATCCAGTAATCTGGAACGGCTTTTGTTTGAACTGAGCGACCGGGATTCGCAGCGGATCAACACCTGGATGGGTCAATTAAAAGAAAGCGGTCGCTATCAAGTCGACAGTTCCCTGCAAAAATCAATCCAAACCCTGTTCTGGTCCGATTTTGCCACTGATGCGGAAACCCTGGACACAATAGCCCAGACTTATGCTGAATTTAATTATGTACTCGATACGCACACGGCAGTTGGTAAGTGCGTTTACGACAAGTATGCGGCTGCAACCAGCGATCCAGCTAAAACTCTGATTGCCTCAACCGCCAGCCCTTTTAAATTCAGCAATAAGGTCGCGGAAGCAATAATAGGAATTGAAACCAGCCAAGCCCAGGATGAATTTGCCGTGCTGGAATTACTCGCCAAAACCTGTAAGCTGCCGATACCTAAAGGTCTCCAGGGTTTAGCGCATAAACCGGTGCTGCATCACCTTAAAACCGAACGAATGGCTATGCAAGATGCTGTTAGCCAACTGCTTAATCTATAATTCTTAAAGGGTTTAACGTGAGGGTGTCTTATTGCGAAATTTTAACTATACACAGAACTTTCTCCTTGAGAATCAGGGATGGAGCTTAAGCCTTGAATACTCCGGAGAATAAATACCAAAAGCCTGAGAATATATTCTCAGGCTTTTGGCATTTAGATAATTTTAAAAACACAGAACCGGTCCGGACCTAGATTATTGAATATCCATAAAATTACTGCAGCTTAAATTATAGTTTTAGTGACGTTTAAGAAGATCTTTGCTTAAATTAATAGTAGGTAAAAGACAGGAGCCATTAATCCGATTAGTACAGCCTGATTGCTTGGTTGATGCTTTAAGCGGTAGTGCAGATAAGCGTTATTCGGGTGTTTAAAAAGTGGGATGGTTATTGCTATTATTGATTCAATTGGGCTTTTAAAACTGCGGCATATGTTTCGAATGATTGTCTGGACCGATTCCACAAATTTCGATATATTAGGTCGAAATAGCTCACATTTTTAATTTTTCTGTTATATTATTTATAACGCATTCTAAAAAGTAAGTCAATCCCTACCATATAAATTGTAATATTCATATTCCACTGTAATATTCATATTCGTCTGAACAATAAGTGCACCTTAAAACTTCTTTTCTTTCATGTTACAATAAGTACGGCATAAAATATTATAGATGGTTAGCACTTTGGGCTGGAGGATTTAATATGCTGCAAAATAAATTTAACTGGTTATGCAATCGGAAACCTAGCATTATTGGCAACGAACATTCTTTTAAATCAGCCGTCCTGGTGCCCTTAGTAAATTACTCAAATCAGACTCACCTTCTTTTTGAAGTAAGGGCGCAAGACTTAAACAGATCCCCCGGCGAAATCTGCTTTCCGGGGGGCAAGCTAGAATCTG
>CAZKWP010000044.1:0-10325 GCA_964556555.1 uncultured Syntrophomonadaceae bacterium | reverse complement strand
TAGATAAAAACCCCCTCGGCACTGCAATCCGGGAAACCAGTGAGGAACTAAATCTTACCCAGGAAGATATTCAGGTAATTGCCCCGCTTGACTATCTCGTAGCCCCTTTTAACGCAATTATCTATCCCTTTTTATGTGAAATAAAGGATTATAAAAAGGTAGACCCTAAACCAGACGAAGTAGCAGAAGTATTTTTAGTACCCTTGGATTTCCTTTATAATTATCAGCCGCAAATTCATCAGATAAAGATAAAACTTAGTCTATCAGAAGGCTTCCCCTACCATTTGATCCCGAAAGGTAAGGATTACAACTGGCGGGAAGGACATTACCCGGAGTACTTTTATATTTACCAAAACTACGTCATCTGGGGAATGACCGCCCGCATTCTGAATCATTTTCTTACCCTAATTAAAAGCCGAGTAGGATAAAGGCAGCTTCTTTTATCCAGTTTTAAAAACATTTAGACTCGCCTTCACCTCAAAAAATCTTTCGCTTTGCTAAAAGTTTGAACCAAAGGTTAACCTTACTGAGCCAAATGTATAAAAAAGCACCCTGGACTAAGCCAAGGTGCCTTTTTATACATTTTACTTTTACTGGTTTGTTATAAGGTATGCCGCTTGGAAAATTAGAATTTAACGTTACCCCAATCGGAGTGGATGAGCGGTACTCTCCAGGATAGTTCGAGAGCCCGGGCCAATTTCGGCCGAATTTCCGCGTGGGTGATAACGCCGTCATGGAAGTTCCGAGCGCCAGTGTAGTAAGGATGTCCTTCGCCGTCATAGCGGTCAGCCATCTTCTTACGGAATGCTGCCATATCTTCTTCGTTAATTACTTCTCCAGCCTTCTTGGCATTCGCCCTTCTTAAGGTTTCCAGAATGAAGCCAGCCGTAGTTCCGGACATAACCGTGGTCCGTCCCCGCATGGTCTGGAAGACGAATCTCGGACGGAAGGCCCGACCGCACATCCCGTAGTTAGCCGCGCCGTGGTCAGGTCCGACTACCAATTGGATCTTCGGTACTTTAGCGCAAGAAACTACGCGCACCATGTCAGAGCCGTATTTACCAATGCCAGCCCATTCTTCCGCTTTACCAACCATGTAACCCGGGGCGCCTTGAATGAAGAGCAACGCGGTGCCGTCATTACCGCAGCGGACAATAAATTCCGAAGCTTTTTGCGCCGCTTGAGTAAAGATAACGCCGTTTTTATTGGAAGCCACGATGCCTACTGGGATACCTTCGATGTAAGCTTTACCGCAGATTACGCTGTCGCCGCGGCCGGGGCCGTAGTTCTGTTTGTATTCGGAGAAATGGCTGTCATCAACGATGCATTTGATGAATTCTTTAATATCGATCGGCTGATAAGTATCGGCCGGCATATTCCGCATCATTTCAGTCAGATCAAATTTCGGCGGTTTCGCTTCCCGACGTTGGGTATAGAAGCCTTGCGGAGGATCAAAGGAGATCAGTTCTCTTAAGCGGGCAATACCTTCTTCTTGGTTGCGCACAAAGTGGTCACAACCGCCGGAATGTTTGGTATGCACGTATGCGCCGCCCAAGTCTTCTGCAGCCACATCTTCACCGATAGCGGACTTAACCATTGGAGGTCCAGCCAAGAAGGCGTTAGCCAGCTTGTCGATCATGATGGATTCGCAGGCCAGGTAAACGATATAAGCGCCGCCAGCGGTGTTGCCGCCAGTACTTAAAGTGTATTGTTTAATCCCGCGGGCTGACATGTTACACATGTTGTAGAACATGGAGCCGAACATACCTTCATCAGCAAAGCTGCCAGCTTGCAGAGGGAGGAAGATCCCGCCGGAGTCAGCTACGTATACGCAAGGAAGCCGGTTTTCGTTAGCAATCCGCTGCGCCCGCATATGTTTTTTCAGGGTAATCGGGAAGTAAGTACCAGCAGACATCCGACTTTCATTAATGAAGATCATGATGTCTTTGCCTTCGATCTTACCAACACCAGTGATCAGGCCGCCACCCGGAATATGTTTCATTTCCGGATAATTAATGTTATAGCCGGTATCGAGACCTAATTCCAGGAAATCAGAGCCGGGATCGATCAACATTTGGAGTAATTCGCGGGCAACTTTTTTGCCTTGTTTCGCTAAACGTTCTACCTGTTTCGGACCGCCTACGTTGTAGGCATCTTCCCTATGCTCTAGAAGCTCCTGGTCCATTTTTATCCAGTGCTCCAGATTCTTTTGTTTTTGGAGTTCCTGCATTTCTTTACGAGACATTTTTGCCATTAATCCATACTCCTCCCTTATTTTGGAATAAACCAGTGCCTGTCACTATCTGGGTTGTAACGTACTGTACCAATCACCTCCGGCCATAATCATTAACCTGATAGCTTAACGCTAGACATCTTAAAACTTTTTAAATAATTTCGATAACTTTACCCCTTTTTTGATTACTTGGGGATAGTTGTTACTTCGCCAAAAATTGCCGAGTTCCTTCCTCAAATAGAAAAATCATGCCATAAATTTAAATATTCAGTTATTACCGCTGTTCTCGTAATAGTTTTCCCACGTAATCATTTCCCACAAGATAGCCTATCTTATGTTTTATAATTTAACGATTATATATTCTCGCTTTTGGCCAATTATTTAATTATTTTTTGCTTCCAAGAAAAAAATATATAAAAAGACTTTATCTTGCTAAATCAACTAATCCTCAGCCAGTGCCCGGGTTAAAGGACGAAATTGTTCCACCAGTTCTAAATCTAATAAATCTTGACCGGTTGCCCAGCAATATTCGCTATGTTCGTGGCTTAACCGCAAGTCACCCGATACGATATGGCCTTCTAGGATAAGATAGATCACTTTCCACTCCGACAGTTCCCGCTCCACCGTACCAACAACCCGCTGCAGAGATATCAGTAAACCGGTTTCTTCCAGGACCTCTCGAATCAAGGCCTGATCGAAGCACTCTCCCCGTTCAACCTTCCCCCCGGGCAAATCCCACATGCCCACATTGATTTTACAACTAAGCGAACGTTTTAATAGGAGCAGCCGGCCATCCGTTTGCCGAATCACGGCTTTTACCGACAATTTAAAAGGCTTCACCATCTTCATTCCTTCCTCCGGTGCGAATTCCCCAGTATCGGTATAGGTAAATAAAAAGATCTCCCGATAAGGCCCTTCCGCTTAGGGTTTTTAGAATAATATCGGGGTTCTGCTAAATTATGTCGATTTATTCCGGAATCAATGGTAGGATTAAATAAACTCAAGTCCGCCCCAGGGGGTGAACCAAATCAAGCGGAAATTAACCTATTATCAATATTTTTTGCTAAGCGACTTAAGAGTATTTCGAGAGATATGGCTTAAGTTAACCGGCCGGGAACTGCATGCTGCGGCGAACAGCTTTAGCTTTGTCAGCACTGCCGCCGTATTAGTCGAACAACACCCGACCACTTGGGGAATATACTCAGTCTACAGCTGCGGCAGTTTTTTAATACTAGAAATTTCCCGGGAAGCCGGAATCACATTTTCTGAAATGCTGGAAGAACTGGAAACTTTGGTAAGGCAGCCGCTAGCCTTCAGCGAAGATTTTAAGATTGGGTTTGGCGAAACAATCATCTTAATTTCTGACCAGTGGGAAGACCTGCCAGAGACTGAACCGCGAGATGAGATCAGCACGAACACTCTGTTTGGTCCTTTAAAATTCATAAAAACGTTGGATGAAGAAAGACGACACGTCTATGCCTTAAATAATTCCTTAATGACTCCTGAAAATCAAAACGACTTAATTAACTTAATCCGGCATTTCGACAAGCAGGTGTTTATCCACAACACCAAAATGCGTTACCTTAGGCAAAGAACTCATTTAATAAATATGGAAGCAGACAAGAATGCTTTAATGGTCTCTAATATCCTGCATAACCGATTCATTGCTCAAGTTGCTCAATCCCCGGCCGAAGTAATGGAAGCAAAGATTGAACAGTTGGCTCTTAATTATGGGGTTATTGCCAGTTACTTCCGGCTCATGCAGGAAAGTCAAGGTCTCTTGGAACGATCCCAGTCACGGGTTACGACAGCGGCTCGTAATATTTATGGAAATACGTTAGAAAGCAATCTGCAGGAGTATTTAGCCGTCTGCCGAAAAACAGCTGGAGATGTCCAGCACGCAAGTGACCGCGTTAATCTAATCATGAACGAAGTGAAAGCCGCAATTGATGTGGTGCAAACCCAGGTTGATCTGATGCGCAGTAAAGAGAGCGTAGAATTACAAAGACAATTTAATCTGGTGTTAACCCAAAACGTAGACTTGCAAAGGAAAAGTCTGACCCTGCAGGTAGCCGCCGGTTTTGTGGAATTTATCGTAATCGCTTATTATTCGTTATCGATTTGGAAGAGCCTGAGCGATTCGAATATTTTTCACCACATTCCTGCGATTTTAACCTTAATTATCGCCGGATCCTTTGCGGGCCTGGCGGTTTTTGGTACGCATCTTTTGGCCCATGAACACCGGTCGTTTAAACAAATTGCTCTAGCCACCTGCGGTATTCTGATTTTATTAACCTTGATGGCGGTCTTGAGCAGCGGTCTAATCTTTAATTAAATTACACTTAAATTTTAAGGAGTTTGAATTTACCCGCTGAAAACCCCTTTATTCCTCAAGGTAAAGGAGTTTTAAAGCCTGCAGTTTTTCCTTAAGCTGCTTTTCATGCTTTTCCTCATCGTGGGCCAAATGTTCGAACATTAGCCGGACTTCCGGGTCTGCAGCTTCCTGGGCATACTTCCGATATTTTTCCTTGCCTTCTCGTTCTTCCTTTATGGCTAAGGTAATCGCTTTTATTAAACTGTTCAAGCCCCAGCGCTCCTTTTAAGCATCCAAACTTTATAACAAAGTTTAACAGAAATCATCAGCCGAGACAATCTGCAGCTGCAGTCTGGATTGGCGGCTAAAGGGGATGATGGTCATGTAAACCAAAAACATTCAAAAATAGGGACCCTTTTAAACTATATCCCTACATAAATTAAAGAAAGCGAGCTGATAGCATGCAAAAAAAATGGCTGTCCCTGATATTGCTCTTAGTATTCGTGAGCGTCGCGGCCCTAGGCTGCGGTAAAACCGAACCAACCACCCCGAGTCAGACACCACCCAGTAACCAGACCGGCCAAAGTGTCAACAATACCAATACCGGCAATTTAGGGGCCAAGTTATCTACAGCATATGCCGATATGATGAAGAACAACAAATATCAGATGAAATATAAAGCGTCCACCACGGTGGAAGGTAAAACCATGGAAATGTTAGCTAACATCGCTGTATCTGGGGACAACATGGCCATAACCAACGAGATGGAAGGAATCAAGTCCACGATTATTACCAAAGGCGATAAAAGCTACATGGTAAACCACTCCGAAAAGATGGTTATGGAATTACCTCAAATCCAAACTCAAAATAATTCTGCCGACCAGGATATAAAAACCGACGGCTTAACTTACGTGGGCAATGGCACCGAAAATGGGCTGACTTTTGAGAAATATTCCACTGAGAACGGTTTTATCACTTATTATTTTGATGGGGATAAACTGGTGAAAATGACGGTTACCTCTGAAGGACAAACCATGACCATGACCATCCTGGAAATGAGCAACAACGTACCGGATAGCCTGTTTGAGATCCCGGCTAATTACACCAAAATCACCATGCCAACTCAATAACCCAAACCTTAAACAGCAATCGGAGTACATTAGGTGGTTTCTAGTATTTCAGCAAAAAGCCAACCCCTTCTTTCACTGAATGCTAGGCCGTGAAAACCAATCCCCAAAATAATCCCCCGGGGCTAAAGCCCGGGGGATTATCATTGACCATCTCTATTATTTGGATTAAGGTTGATTCCGCAACGTTCTCGGGCTAACCACTTTTATTCGGCTGGCTTTTCCTCCTCCAGCGGCTGAACTTCAGGCAAACGACCAGCCCGATGCGCCGCTTCCCGCAGCAGAAACTCAATATGGGCATTAACACTGCGAAGTTCGTCAACTGCCCAGCGCTCCAAGGCTTCATATAGTTTTGGGTTCATTCGGAGTAAGAAACTCTTCTTTGCTGCCATGACTGTTGCCCTTTAATAAAGACTGCCGGTATTAATTACCGGTTGTGCGGCTCGATCCGAGACAATCGCGACCAGCAGATTATTTACCATTGCGGCTTTACGTTCTTCATCCAATTCCACGATTCCATCCTGCTGCAGCTGCATTATCGCCAGCTGGACCATCCCCACTGCTCCCTCAACGATCTTCTTACGCGCGGCCAGAATGGCCGTTGCCTGCTGCCGCTGCAACATAGCTCCCGCGATCTCCATAGCATAGGCCAAGTGGGTTAATCGGGCTTCAATGACCTCTACCCCGGCCACTTTTAGACGAACTTGCAGTTCCCGGGCCAGTTCTTCGGCCACTTCTTCCGCATTGCTGCGTAAGGAGTAGCCTTCTTCTTCAAAAAGATCGTAAGGGTATTTGGTCGCCACATGGCGTAAAGCGGTTTCACTTTGAATTTCCACGAACTTTTCGTAATCATCCACATCAAACAGCGCCTTAGCCGTATCAATAACTTTAAATACTACAACCGCGGCTATTTCCACTGGGTTTCCTTCCACGTCATTTACCTTTAACATTTTGCTGTTAAAGTTACGCACGCGCAGTGAAATTTTCCGGCGCATGGTAATGGGCAGAACCAGCCAGATCCCACTTTCCCGTACACTGCCCACATAGCGGCCGAAAAAGGTTAAAACCTTGGCTTCATTAGGTTGAACCACTGTAATCCCACTAAATACCAATACCGACAATAATATAAGGACTGTTCCTGCTGCTATTGCTTCGCCCAGCAAAGCCAAAACCGCTCCCACAACTAACAGGAACCCCAGTAAGACCCCTAAGAAACCATTGAACTTCCAAGCTTGACGTTCCATATTAATACCCTCCTGCAAAATTATTCTTATATCAATATGATATCACTATACTCAAACTGAAACCAGTGTAAAATATTGTCTTCCCACTAAAATCGTTCCCGGCTTCTGAGCTTAAACCCTTATAATCTCTATGTTTAAAGGTTATCCATATTGCACCGGCCAGCAAAATCAAGTATGCTTGCATCATAAAGGAGGGTGAGAAGCAGTGGGTGAATTAACCAGCTTACCGAACATCGGACCTAAACTGGAAAGCCAACTCCAGGAAGCAGGCATTGCAACGATTGCGGAACTGAAGTCCGTAGGCAGCCGCGAAGCCTGGCTGCGAATCCTGAGCCGGGATCCCTCGGCTTGAATAATGCGCCTGTCGGCACTGGAAGGTGCTCTTCAAGGTGTACGTTGGCAAAAGCTTGATGAGGCGACCAAACAGAATTTACGGGAATTCTATCGGGAATCCAAAGGCAAGGCGGAGCAAAGATTATTTATCTGCTACCCCAAATGCACTACCTGCCAGAAAGCCCAAAAATGGCTGGACGGACAAGGTTTGCGTTATGTAGCGCGGAATATCCAATCCGAAAATCCCCGGGAGGATGAACTGCGAGAATGGTGCGCGAGAAGCGGCATGCCGCTTAAAAAGTTTTTCAACACCAGCGGGATGCAGTACCGGGCACTGGGGCTCAAAGATAAAATAACGAAAATGAATGAAGCGGAACAGCTGGCACTGCTCGCCAGTGATGGAATGCTGGTTAAACGGCCAATTTTAGTAGATAAAGACCGGGTACTGATTGGTTTTAAAGATGCGGTATGGGAAACGAACCTTATAAACCATAAATAATAATTAAAATTATGTGGACTTCAGTGGATTTTACCGTTTAACCATAAGCTAGGCTTAAATATCCATAAAAATTGCAGCCTCCTGAATAACAATCGGCTGGTTAAGTTTTTTACCGAAACTTAACCAGCCAATCAAGTTAATTCCAGCTTCATGCCTCAAATTACCTTCCACATACTTTCCTCCCGTTTATTTTGGCGGTTTATTTTATTCTTACCCTTCCCGCACAGCATTTGGCCTTAGAATTTGCCGCAAATAACTGCAGTAACCTGAAATATTGTGCTCAATATCATCAATTCTGGAGCGGAAGGAATGGTGCCGAATATAGAAGGCCCAAAGAATATTTTGGGGCACTTTATAATACATAGCCACTTCCGGGAAATACAGGCCGTTCAATTGATGTTCTACCCGGTGTTCTATGGCGGCCATTAGCTTTAGTTCATCAAATGACTCTAATAATTCAAGATAGAGATTTTCCCTTTTCATTTTAGTAATCATTTCATAAGTAGCCATTAATAATTCGAGCAACGTCGGATAAGTAGTTTCCCTGGTCAGGCAAAAATCCAAAATGCCACTGGCGTTTTTTAAGTTAAACTCAATATACTTTCGGTCCGGCTGATGTTTAATCAGTTCATTCGAACAATAGCTCAGCCAGTGGTCTTTTTGCCGCCAATACTCATGTTCAATAAAATAGTCAAAAGCAAGTTCCACCATCTTTAGCCATTTTTCATTTTTATCTAAAGCATACAAACGCATCAAGGCAAAAGCCGCTTCCCCATTGTAATAGATGGTGCGGTATTTTTCCTTTAGTGAGAGGTCTGGAAAGTTTAAGACATGGACGAACGATCCCGCCTGCTGATCCTGAAAATAGTTTATCCCCTCCGCTAGCTGCTGCATCAGCTGCAGATACTTGTAATCATTAAACACGGTTGAATACTTGGAAAAGGCTAAAATCGCCGCCGCATTGGCCCCCAGTTTTATTTCGTTGTCGTTTGTCCGCTCAACCACAAACGCCCGGGTGATCCCATTTTGATCAGTTACTAATTCAATCCCTTCCTTGGCCAAGTACGTTAAAGCGAATTTAATGGCCTGCTCTAGTTCTTCGCCTTGAATCATCTCAAACGCTTCGACCATTGAGTAAGTAGTACTGGAATGGCGCAGGATGTTATATTTAGGAATTTCTCGATTAAAACAAGGGAAATGTCCATAGCGAAACTTGCCGTTACTATCGACTTGACTGGTTAAATAGTTAGCGGCTTTTTCAATTATGAAACCAAGGTAGTCCGCATCAATCTTATCAACATGACGACGGCCATTATTCAGCCATTCGTTGTTTAGCTTATAGCAATTAGTCCCGTCATGAAAGAAGCCAACCGTGGTGAATAAGTATACTTTACGGACTATTTTTTCGTCCAGTGCCACTTTAATCCCTAAATTGTATTTTACATGATCGTTAATATTTTTCCAGGCTATCCGTTTTTGCGGCGAATCTTTATCCGAATAGATAAAGACGTTAGCGTTTACTTCCTGCTCTAAAAAAGCCAGATTAAACATTCGGTCAAAGGAGATTCCTTCCCTGAAATAATTGGTCTTGATTCCGGAAATATATTGAATGAAGGAATTGTAGGTATGCTCTTTGACGTCTTTGACGAGATCCGCTTTAATCCAAATGGGTTGCACATCCAGTTTTTTTACCTTTTTGTGCAGTGCATCCACCGCATTTTTCCAACTGGTTTCAATGGAATTAGCCACTCCTTTGCAAACATAAGCCCTAGATTTCCCGTCACTGAATGATAAAAAAATAATATATTTAACTTGGTCTTCCCCTAGCTGGAGCTTATTAACGATTAATGCTGTTTGCTGCAATATTTTAATTTTCAACTGGTCCAGCATTTGTTTGGTATCCATAGCTCCAACGGCCGCTAAATTCATGGAAATACCCCTTCCTAATCGCTTGTAAAATTTACCGGTTGGTTCTAATTGAAAAGTTTACGGATTTATATTCAATTCGCAGTTTCTTTAAGAAAAATATTTATATTTAACATTTCTATCCTGGACAACCTATTTCCTTGATTATATCTAAAAACTTAATAAAAAGAGAGTCTGAATTCCCTGCGAGATTCAAACTCTCCTTTTAAGTTCGGTTTTTATTTAGCTATGCCTTAAACTTTTCCAACAAATTTACTCGTCATTCTTGATTTTTCTTCTCAAAAAGAATCCGGAAAGGAGCATCCATAATCCGTTCAAGGTTATTAAACTGGAAGCCCCGGTTTTGGGCAATTCAGCCGGTCCAGTTGGTACTTCTTGGTCTGGGATTATTACCTCAGGTTCACCAGGTCCGCCGGGTACATCCTCATCTTCTATAGTAACATCCGAGTCAGCATCTGCATCGGCGTCTGCGTCAGCGTCGGCGTCGGCATCGGCATCTGCATCGGCATCTGCATCAGCGTCAGCATCGGCATCTGCGTCGGCATCGGCGTCTGCGTCAGCATCGGCATCAGCATCTGCGTCGGCATCGGCGTCGGCGTCGGCGTCGGCGTCGGCATCGGCATCGGCATCTGCATCGGCGTCTGCGTCA
>CAZKWP010000043.1:0-15647 GCA_964556555.1 uncultured Syntrophomonadaceae bacterium | reverse complement strand
AGCGTAGACTTACCGTGGTCGATATGCGCGATAATACAAAAATTTCGAATCCGTTCGGTGGGTATATTAAGCATAGGGTAAACCTGAATCTCCTTCCCGTCTGTCGGCCTTTTCTCAGTTCTCGTAAAGTTATCCTTAATTCAATCTAATCCGTCTTAACTGATTAACCGGATTAGCCTTAACCTGATTATTAACCTTATTATTTTACCAGTTAAACCGGGGGATAAGCAATGCCGCTTTTAATTAGAAAAATTTAAGTAAAAGCATGAACATATGATCATGCTTTCATGCGAGCAAATTAAGATCAATATAAAAATGCTGCCAAAATCAATCGGCATTTTTAAGAATAATTAATTTTCCGGCGCTATATTTGAAATCAATCCGACAAATACTAGTTGTAGATTTTACGAAGGAGGGACCTGAATGCCCATGAATGAAATCCCCGGCGTTGGCAAACCGTTCAATGAAGAAATAGGCAGTGAGTTTGCGCCTAATCCCCAAGGCTTCCCGGACCCGCGCTTTGGCATGGAACAATGGGCCAATCACAAAAACACGGACTCCAACAGTGATGCTCTGGATTTAGACCAATAGCTTAAGTTCACCGCAGTTCCTAGATTACTGCAGAAAGAATGGGCTGACCCAGTTTATAGAGCTGCGTCTGCCCATTCTTACTTTTTTATCCTTATGCCTTACTCTTCCTGGCGAAACGGCGCCGCAAAATGTTTAAAGCCATTTGCGCTTCTTCCATCCGCATCCACAGGGCTACCCCCCCAAATACCAAGACCCCCACTAAAATTCCCCCGGTAACCGTGATTAGTTGGTTCAGTTTTTCCGGGAAAATTAAAATATCACTTAGAAATTCCACTGTCAAGAGGGCGGCGGCTCCCATAACCACGGAAGCAAACAGGGTTTTCAAAAAGGAGGTCAGCAAGAGTCGGGCGCCGATGTTCCCCATCCGGCACCGAAACAGGAAGAGCAAGGCCAGCAGGTTGAAGATGCCGGCTAAAGAATAAGCCAACGCCAGCCCCCCATGTCCCAAGGAATTGATCAGGGCAAAATTTAAGCCAATGTTTAATAAAATGGTGATTACCCCAACGGCTACGGGTGTTTTGGTATCCTGAATCGAATAAAACACCCGGTTTAAAACCTGAATCGCTGAATAGGCAAATAAACCCAGCGCATAGTACAAAAGGGCTTCAGCGGTGGCCAGGGTATCAAATCGATCGAACTTTCCTTGTTCAAAGAGGGCTTGCACAATCGGCACCCGTAAAACCATCAGGCCAACCGCCGCCGGCAGGGTTAAGAAAATAACGGTCCGCACCCCAATCGAGACGGTCCGTTTAAAATCAGCAATTTCCTGACGAGCGGACTGTTCCGAAAGGGTGGGAAACACCGCCACAGCCACGGCAATCCCAAAAACACCTATCGGCACCTGCATCAACCGCTGAGCGGTCCGCAGCGCGGAAATCATCCCCTCGGCCAAACCGGAAGCCAAATTCTGACTAATGAACAGGTTAAACTGGGTAACGGAAAGACCGATTAAAACTGGGAGCATCAGACCCATTATCTTGCGCACCCCGGGATGGGTTAAATCAAAACTGAACTCATAGTGCAGGCCAAAGCGAACCAGGGCCGGAATCTGCACGGCAAAGTTAACGATGGCCCCGACCACCACGCCAATGGAAAAGCCCATAATCCCCCAGTGCAGCGAGAGAGCCCAACCAACAACGATGATCATCAGGTTGTAGAGAACGCTGCCCACGGCCGGACTGGTAAAGTGTTTGTGGGAATTGAGAATCCCCATCGCAATGCCATTCATGGCCATAAAAAAGGTCTGGGCAAACATAATCCGGGTAAGTTTAATCGTCAGGTCAATCGCTTCAGCCGAAAGTTTGGGAACCAAAAGATGGACCAACTGCGAAGTGAAAATTAAACCAATCCCAATACCGATTAACAGCAAGACCATGATCGTATTAAAAATGATCGAAGCCGCCCGCCAGCCTTCCTCTGATTTACCGGTGGCAATGTAACTGGAGAAAACCGGAATAAAAGCGGAACTCAAAGCACCGCCCACGAGCAGCATGTACAAAAAATCGGGAATTGAAAATGCCGCATTATAGGCATCGGTAAGACTGCCCTGCCCAAATTGGGTATAGATAACAATATCCCGTACATAACCCAATAAACGGGACACGACCATGGTCAGCATTAAAAATCCGGCTGCCCGGACCACTTTAGTACCTGCCTGGGACATTTTTCTTCTCCTCTGACGCGCTCTGAGCTCAATAGTTTAAATCCAGGGTTACGACGCTAGTGTACCCGAGTTGGCAAGCGGTTGCAATCACAAGTTCAATTTCCGCCGGTTCCGGCCCAGATTAACCACAAAAATTAACCATAAAGCTAAAGGCAAGAAAAAAGTCTTTCCCCGCCCTGAAAGAAGCAATTATCTATTTTTACCGGTCTGATCGGTTTTAATTAAACTTCCACTAATACCCCAGTACTTAAGCCCAGGGGTTGAAGTTTTAGCTGCCGGGATTAATTCTTAACCACCGCGCTTAAGGCTTCAGCCAGGATAACGGCAGCCCGTTCCGCCTCTTGTAAAGAGTTGTTGTCATTGCCCATTTCAACCAGGATCGCCCCCACGTGCAACTCCTGATTGTAGGTGCCTGGTTTAACCCGTACCCCGCGGCATAGACCCGGGTATTGGGCTTCCAGATAATCCGCTAGTTTTTGCGCCAAAGCCTGGTTCTGTTTCCAATGGGGGTGAGCACGTCTTTCATCACTGCCCACCACAAACAAAATCCGCGCGGTACTTTGCCCGTTAATATTCACGCTGAGTGAATCATCGGACGGCAAAGCGTCGCGATGGATATCGATTAAGACTTTTAAATCCGGGTACTTAGCCAAAAGTGCCTTCACGGTTCGACTGGAATTAACGTACGATTTGGTCCAATCCGGGTAGTCGTGAATCGTATCCGCATAAACAGTGGTTATCCCGTATTTTTCTTCAAGTTTAACAGTTAAAATTTTCGCAACCTTCGCTACTCCCCCATTATCTCCCTCTACTTTGGCCTTGCCGGCTGTAGGAATATAAGTTTCGGCATTATGGGTATTGTAGACGGCAATTAAAGGAGGGCCGCTCCCTTTATTCAGCCAATTCGATGAATCAGATGGCTCCGCAGGCAACGCGCCATCCGACCCTTCCAGTAAATCATCCTCCTCCAGTTCAGTCAGGTCGGACGGCATTTCCGCGGAAGCCGGCGGGAGCGTTTCATCAAGAGGCGCCGCGTAAACACCCGTATTTACCGGCATTAGCAACTCGCGGCCTGTCCTTTCTAAAGTGGCCAGCCAGCCCATTTCTAAACTCACCGCGGCCGGCGGGTCCCTTAGCACCTGCAGGTACGGTTCCCAAGTCCGATTTAGGACTTTAAGACTGGGAAAATCCGACGAACTACCGCAGTCGAGCAGAAACGGCAATCCCTGGTAAATGGTCTGTTTCAGCCAATAATCAGGGATTTCTACCCTTAAGCCCGATTCAACTGGCGCAGGCTTAGTTTGGGTTAAATTTCCCCGGTATAACCCACAGAGGATTAAAAAAACCAAAAGCAATAGGACTAAAATCATTTTGCCTGAAGGTGGCTGATGCATCCGAGAGCGCGCCCGCAATAAAACGATTTTTAAATTCAAGAATCCCACCCCCCTGGCCGGCTGCACTTAATTGGATACTCTTGGCTATCCAATTGTATGCCCCGAAAACCGGGTCTATGCCAAAAACCAGAGCCTGAATAAATAAGAAGCAAATAACCGGAAAGAAGTCCTAAGAGCTAAGACTTCCTTCCGGTTTATGGTAACTTTGGCTAAGAACAGGTTTAACCAACGGTTAAACCTACCTTAATTCAGTTGGCACAAACGCATCAATCAGACCAATTACGAAAGCGGCCAGGAGCGCGCCGATAATGGAAACAGAAATCATGCTGGGAACGATAAACTGTGCTAAATAGATTACCACAACCGCAGATACGAACCCGACCAGTCCTCGGCTGCGGGGAGAGATATTCTTACCTAACAATGCCTCTGCAATATAACCTAATATTGCGATAATAACGGCGGCTATGAGCGCTCCGGTAAAACCAGCTACTTCCATTCCCGGGATTAACCAGGACACTACCAATAAAACTAAAGCAGAAACCACGAAGCGAATAACCGATCCTAAGAGACCTTGGCTGTTCATTGACTTTTCACCTCCTTAAATTATAATAAGTAAAGCGGTTATAGCTTTTCCTTTCGAGGTTTACTCTATACCATCGCCATTTTTGCTTGCATTATATTAACATCCGTGTTAATATATTTTTTGTTAACTTATGATTCATTGGTACCGGTCTCTGACCGAAGGAGGTGAACCTCGTGCCTAATATAAAGTCTGCCATTAAAAGAGTAGAAATATCCAGAAAAAGAGCGGCTAAGAATGCTTCCGCCCGTTCCGCCATCAAGACGGCGATTAAGAAGTTTGATGATGCCATGACCTCTGATTCGACAGATAAGATTCAAACTACTTTTACTAAAGCGGTTAGCTTACTGGACCGGGCGGCGCAGGATGGGCTGATCCATCGGAATGCGGTAGCCCGCCGCAAATCCAAATTGACCAAAAAGCTAAACCTTAACGCGGCAAAGGAATAAATCTACCCGCGGTTAGTTATAATTTTTGTGAACAGCTTCGAATGGGGCAGAAAAAGACCAGTCATTACCAGCGTAATTGCTTGGAGTGACTGGATTTTTTATTTTTGTATTTTGTACATTTTTATCGCGACCGATCTAAATAGAAATCTTTTTAAGAAGGCTGTTTTAATATCGCTTTTCTCCGACGCACTCTAAACCACCTTGAGCGGTTTTGCCCTGATCTTTAATCCCAAAATTACTGAGGATATCTTAAGTTACTTGAGTGACAGAGTCCCCTATTCCGGCAGAGACAGCTGCGCAATCAGCACTTCCAGCCAGATCTCTGGATCGCCGAGACTTGTCTTAAAGGCCACATCCAGCTCCAACATCCATTTCAAAGCCTGGACCAAGTTAATTTCCGAAAAGTTTTTGGCTTCCCGCCAATACTTTTGGGCGAGCCAAGCGTCAACCGGCAGACTGCGGGTCGATTCCGAATCTGGAAAAGCCGAAGGGCTCCCGGCTTTGGCCTGTAATAACCGGCGCAGGTGCCGGACTAAGAGATAGAAAATCCGCTGCGGCTGAATTCCGCTTTGGGTCAATTCCCTAATTCTCTTCAAGGCTAGATCCGTCCGCTTTTCCGAAACCGCCTGCATAATATCAAAAAGCCGGTCTTCCACATTACGGGGACAAAGCTGCTGTACCACGGCTAAATTTACCTTCGTGGACGCTTGATCTTGATTTAGAAACAGGCTTAGCTTGGTCAGTTCATTTACCAAACCATGCAGGCTTTTTCCACCAAACGCAATCAAATAATCCAAGGCAGCCGGTTCCAGATCCAGCCCCATCCCGCTCCCTTTTTGCTTCAGCCAGATACGCCGGTCCCGATCATTCATTTCCCGGCACTCCAGTGCTATCCCGGTGGCTGCCACCTGTTTAAACAATTTCCGGCGCCGGTCCGCTTCCCCGGGTGCCAGCAGAAGCACCACGCTGCTGGGGTTAGGTTTTTTTAAATAATTGATTAATACGTCCGCGGCCAGAGAGGCGGGTTCGTTCTCCGCCGTTTCCTCCGCAGGCGTATCTTTTTCCGGCATAGCTGAGGCCGGCTCTGCCTCGCCTCCCGCAGCTGCAGCCGCGGTTTTCCCTTTCTTCGTTTCTTTAAACCAAGGGACATTTTTAACCAGGACAAGACGTCTTTCCAGTAACCAGGGCGGCGTGTTCGCGCAGTTAACCACGCTGGCCGGGGTTACGTTCCCGCCATCCAACAAATCATAGTCAAACCCGGCCGCTTCCGGCTTTACTAAAGCACCGCGCAGCGCCAGCACCAACTCCTCCATCAGGTATCGCTCCGTTCCGTAAAAAAGATACACGGGACGAAACTGCCGCTGCTTAATCTCGGCGAGTATTTGGAGGTTATTGGGGCCGCTGTTTCTGGGGCTCCGGTTGGAACTTGGGCGTGCCATCCTGCTTGGCGCTGACTGACCACTCCAAAGCCGGAACAGCGGACAGCGCCTTTCACCTCTCTTTATCCTAATCTTCCTCCGGCTTCTTAAAAGCGGAGACTTTTATCCGTCGGCCATCGCATTCCAAGGTAATCGCTCCGTACTGGTCAGTCCGAAAGACCGGCACCTGCCGCTGCTGAAAATCCTGGACCACTTCGGCCGCGGGATGGCCAAAATTATTTTTCCCTACCGAAATAATGGCAACCTGCGGGTTTACCTCAGTTAAAAAATTAGCTTCCTGTGCATAACGGCTGCCGTGATGGGGCACCTTTAACACCTGACTTTTAAGTTCCACTCCTGACCGGACGAGTTCCCGCATTCCTTCAGCCTCCACATCTCCGGTCAATAACAGGGAATTATTTTCGTAAAGCAAACGCAGGACCAACGAATTATTATTGCGGTGGCGGCTGGTCTGATCGAGATCCGGCCCGGGATGCAGCACCTGAATCTGCATTTGGGGGTCCAAGTTGAGCAGGCTGCCCCGTTTCGCCTCCGCCACCTGGGTCCCCTTGGCCAAAGCCAGCTGCTGCAGTTCAAAATAGGCAGCCGGCGGTTCCCGGACCGGGGCAAAGACTAAAAAAGCGACCGGGATTTCCTGCAAAACAACGCCTAACCCTTCAATATGGTCCGCATCCGGATGCGTATTTACCACCAGGTCTAAATGATTAATCCCCTGTCGCCGCAAATAAGGGAGCACTACTTGACGCCCAACCTGATAATTGCTTTTGCTGTTAAAGCCAAAATCCGGTCTGCCGCCACCATCCACCAGAGCCGTTTTCCCCGAAGGGGTTTCAATAATTATACAGTCTCCCTGTCCCACATCCAGGAAAACTACCTTTAAAACGTCGCAGCTGACCCAAGTGTAACCGGCTATTCCCCCGGCGATAAGCAACGAAGCCACAACCAAGCAGAATGCTGGCCGGGTTTTTAGAACCGGCCAAACCCAGGCCTTAAACTTTCGCAGCCAGCCTTCCGCCCACCCTACAACCAATAAGTAGTAGAGGGTCAATCCCCAGACCGGCGGACTGGCCACATTAATCACCGAACCCGGAACCCCGCTCATAAAGCGGACCAGCTCGGTGATCAGACTGACCAAAACTTCGGCGGCTAAAAATAGGCTTTCCGCCGCCAGGGGAAAAATAAAAACCAGCGGAAAAGCCAGGTAGCCGATTAAGACAATTCCGCCCAGGATGCCGGCTAACAAGACATTGCTGAGCAGACTCAAAATTGTAATCTGATTATAATTGAAGGCTACCAAGGGTACAACCCCCAGTTGTGCGCCTAAGGGCAACAGGATTAAGGCCCGCCAGGCCGGCCAGCCCTTTAGCCGTTCATCCATCGCCGGGTATAAGTAAACCAACCCCCAGGTGGCCAGGAAAGAGAATTGAAAAGCAACATCCAACAAAACCAGGGGATTGGCCAGTAAAATAAGGATGGCCGCCAGGGCCAGAGCGCTGACTAAATTCTTTTCTCTACGCCAGTAGTGCGCGGCCAGACCGAGAGCCGCCATCAATATTGCCCGCATAACCGGCACTGCAAACCCGACCATGGCCGCAAAAAAGAGCAGCATCCCCAAAGCCAGACCAATTTTCATGCCCGCGGCCAGCCGCAATACCCGACCAATAAACAGGGCCAGCAGCAACAAAAAACCGACGTGAAACCCGGAAACCGAAAATACGTGGATTAAGCCGGTTCGCTGGTAGATGTCCCGTTCCTCAAGGGATAAGCCAGCCTGTTCCCCAAACCATAAAGCCTGCAGCAGCTGCCTTGTATCCGGCGGCAAAGTTTGCCCCATTGCTTGTTTTACCCGAGACTTCAGGCTATACACCCCTTGGAGCAAACAATTGCCCTGCCCGGCAGCCAGTTGCTCAACCGCAGCCGGATAAACCGCAATTTGGGTGTAGATTCCACGACGGGACAAATACTCCCGGTAATCAAATTCACCGGGGTTCCCGGCGCTCGAGGGAATCTCCAATTGTCCGTGAATTTTCAGGACGTCCCCGTAAGCGAAACTGGGAAAAACCGGGTCGGGGTTTCCGGACGCTGCTTCCGGCAGATAAACGATGAGCTGCACCGCTTCGTCGATTGTGTCTGACCGGCCCTCCGGCAGAATGATTTCCCGCACTTTTAAGACGTAAGTTTCCCGATTGGCATAAACCTTACCCTCTTCGGCTACCAGGGCCACCAGATCTAAGTAAGTAGCCGTATTAGGCAAAAGCTGAGATTGGGGCTCACGGGCCAGACCAACCCAAAAAATTCCGAGACTGGCTGCGAAAAAAAACAGGCTTGCGGTCACCGACTGAGAACGACGAAAAAGCAAAATCCCGACAATTACAGCCGATATTAAAGCGCCAGCTGCTCCCAGCGGCATCGGCACCCTTAGGCAATCACCGGCTATAATGCCCAAAATAAAGGCCAGGGCAAGCAGTACTAACGGTTGAGTCACAAAGCCCACCTCAAAAAATAAGTCTTTAATGGGCGGTTTTTAAGGATTTACCGTAATACAGTCTTTTAGTTGGGCAAATCGTTTCTCCCCAATGCCGGCCACATTTTGCAGGTCCTCTATACTGCGGAAAGCTCCATGCTGCTGTCGGTACTCAATTATTCGCTGGGCCAGGGTGGGGCCTATTCCCGGCAATCGGGCATCCAGTTCTTGGGCGGTAGCGTTATTAAGATCAATCTTTTCGTTTTCCCCGCTGCTGATTCCCGCTGGCTCACTGTTCATAGTGCCTGAATTGCTCCCGCTTCCGGGATTTAACCCCGGGTTTTGAGCTGAGTTTAGACTGTTTCCCGCGGTCTCCCCAACCCAGGGTACGATTATTTTCTCTTCATCCCGTAAAAGCTTGGCTAAGTTCAGCGCCTGCACTTCGGCTTCCGGCAGCGGAACCGCTTTTTCGACCGCTTCAAACACCCGAGATTTAGCCGGCAGTTCGTAGATTCCGGGCTTTTGTACCGCGCCGATCACTTGGACAAAAATCGAACTCGGCTCTTTGGTCTCCTCCGCTGCCGGCAAGTTAGGCTGACTGCTCTCCAAGATCAAGCCTTCCGTTCTTCCGTTATGGAAATGCTGGGCATAGCGGATTCCCCCGCCAAATAAGAGCGCCCCCAGGATTAAAAAAAGGAGGATTTGCTGCCGACGATCCAGCCCGATCATTTTTTACCCCCTGATAGACTTCTACACAAAACTTATGATTAAAACCGGATAAATACCAGACTCCGCGCTATATTACAACCTTTCATTCATTGTCAATTTGTCTCTATCTGATTTTCGACAGTTATCTGGAAATTCCTGCATCGATTTAGACAAATAATAACCCTCAACTTACTCCGAAAAAGATTTATCTGGCTAAGCAGCCGCTTCTGCGAGCGCCGCCCCGATTCGTCTTGTCTTTTTCAGGAGTCTCTTTAGGATATAGGAAACACACATCAAACCTCCGACTACTAACGTCAACTGAAAGATTAGATCAGGTCGAAAAAAATAGGCCGGTTCGGGAAAACCCAAACCTAGCCTATAAATTACATTAGTTAAAATGTATTGGCAGCCTATCATTATAAATTAATTGAATTCTTCAATCTGTTATTATCCCTTATAACCCGTAACCCCGTCAACCCCGGAGCATTAAGCGTTGGAATTGGTATCTTCAATCAGTCGGCGCACCCGTTCTTTCGCATCCGGGGGGCCGACAAACACCAAGAGATCGTGGGGCTGAATCGGGATCCCGCTGTCCGGCGAAAAAAACTCTTCCCCGGCTCGCTCCAGGGCGAGTACCGTAGCGCCGGTCACAGAGCGAAAACGCAGGGACTCCAAGCTCTTTCCTACTAGCACCGAATGCTTGGGCACCTCAATCTCTTCAATCTGCTGCAACCTAGAAGTTTTCTTAAAAGTAAAGTTCACCAGCTGATTGAGTTCTTCTTCCAAAGCCTGATCCAACCGACGTCTTTCCGCGAGCAAATGAGAAACCCGTTCTTTCAGGTCTTCCAAGATCCGGCGCCCCTCAAACTCCCGCAGAAAACTCTCCGCAGCCTGTCGGGACTGAATAATAATTCCCCGACCCGGCTGAGGTTCAACTATCCCGATGGATTGCATCAAGGCTACGGATCTGCGGATGGTTTCCTGTGAAACATTGTACTTCCCCGCCAAAGTAGATCGACCAAACAATTTTTCGCCTTCATTATATTCCCTGCGCACAATCGCCCCGGCAATATCCAAGGCAATCTGTTCATACCGTGCCACTTCCGGCGAGTGTCTCATGACCACAGCCTCCTAGATGATACTTGATTCATTAATCCGAACAAACTGAAGATATTTTAACATGTAATCCCAAGATTTGCTACTCTGATTTAGTTTACCACCAAACTTACCAATTTATCAGGAACAGCCACTACCTTTACCAGTTTTTTATCTTTAATCAGGACCAAAACCCGTTCCTCATGCAAAACATATTCCTCTAAGGCTTTACGGTCCAAGCCGACCGGGACCGCAATCCTTTCGCGTACTCTCCCGTTAACCTGCACCACTACCGTAACCTCGTCCTCAGCCAAAGCGTTTTCGTCATAAACCGGCCAAGGCTGCTGGTGCACGCTGTCCGTATGGCCAATCGCCCGCCATAGTTCCTCCGTAATGTGCGGGGTAAACGGAGCGAGCAGTAAAATGAGCGCTTCCAGTCCTTCTTTAACTACGCCTAAATCCTGCTTCTTCGGTTCAACTTCCAACTGATAACGGTATAAGGCATTCACCAGTTCCATAATCGCACTGATCGCGGTATTAAAGTTAAACCGGGTGGTTATATCCAAAGTTACTTTCCGCAGTGCGTAGTGCGTCCATTTTCTTAATTCGCGCTCCGGACCGGTTAGGGTTTTGAATTCCGCAGGCACCATCAGGTTTGAAACCCGGTCCGCATATGCGGCTACAAGCCGCCAAACCCGGTTTAGGAAACGATAACTTCCTTCTACGCCCTGGTCGCTCCATTCCAAATCCTTTTCTGGGGGAGAAGCAAACAGGATAAACAACCGGGCGGTATCCGCTCCATAAGTGCTGATGATTTCTTCCGGGCTGACTACATTGCCTTTGGATTTGGACATTTTCGCCCCGTCTTTCAGCACCATTCCCTGGGTCAGCAGATTTTCGAAAGGCTCTTTCACTTTAACCAGTCCTAAATCATAGAGCACTTTTGTAAAAAAGCGGGCATACATTAAATGCAAAATAGCGTGTTCTACCCCGCCAATATACTGATCAACGTTCATCCAGTAGTCAACGTCTGCAGGCTCAAAAGGCCCGCGTTCCGTGTGCGGACTGGTAAATCTCAGAAAATACCAGGAGGAGCAGACAAACGTATCCATCGTATCCGTCTCCCGCCGAGCCGGACCCCCGCAATCAGGGCAGGTGGTCTTAACAAAGGTGGGCGATTCCGCGAGCGGATTGCCCCTTTCCGCCTTAAACTCGACGTCCGTAGGGAGAATGACCGGCAAATCCGATTCCGGCACCGGCCTTAACCCGCACTTTTCGCAGTAGACAACCGGGATCGGCGCTCCCCAATAACGCTGCCGGGAGATGAGCCAGTCGCGCAAGCGGTAATTAATTTGCCGCGTGCCGATGCCTTTAGCTTCCATGTAATCCGCAATCGCTTTTTTGCCTTCCTCATTCGGCAGACCGTTGAACTCGACGGAATTAACCATCATCCCGGACCCGGTAAAAGCGGCCGGCATGGTTTCTCCCTCCAGTTGTTCACCATCAGGTTGGATTACTACCTGAATCGGCAGGCCGTATTTACGGGCAAACTCAAAGTCTCTTTCATCATGCGCCGGCACACCCATCACTGCGCCGGTGCCGTACTCCATCAAAACGTAATTGGCCACCATGATCGGTACGACTTGGCCGTTCATGGGATTTATGGCCTGGGCGCCGATTAATAGTCCTTCCTTCTCCAACTCGGCAGAAGTACGGGTTATCTCATTCATCTGCGAAATCCGCTTCACAAATTCCCGGACCGGTTCTTCGTGCTCCGTTCCCTTGGTTAACTGGCTGACCAGCGGATGCTCCGGGGCCAGCACAACGTAAGTTACCCCATACACGGTATCGTGTCGGGTAGTAAAGACCGGGATCTTTTCACCACTGCCGGCCACGGTAAAACTGAACTCCACCCCTTCACTGCGGCCGATCCAGTTGGTTTGCATGGTTTTCACTTTTTCCGGCCAGCCGGGTAAATCAGCCAAATCCTGCAGCAAACGCTCGGCGTAGTCCGTGATTTTGAAGAACCACTGTTCTAATTTCTTTTTCTCCACTACACTTTCACAGCGTTCACAAGCCCCGTCAACTACCTGCTCATTGGCCAGCACCGTAGCACAGGAAGGACACCAGTTCACCGCTGCTTCTTTGCGATAAGCCAGCCCTTTTTCAAAAAGCCTTAAGAACAGCCACTGCGTCCAGCGATAATAATCGGGGTAGCAAGAGGCGATCTCCCGGTCCCAATCATAGCTGATCCCCATTTCCTTCAGCTGCCGGCGCATGTTTTTAATGTTGGAAGTGGTCCAGATAAAAGGATGCACCTGATTCTTAATCGCCGCGTTTTCTGCCGGCAAGCCAAAAGCATCCCAGCCCATGGGGTGCAGGACGTTAAATCCCTGCATGGTCTTAAAACGGGCAACCACATCGCCTATCGCGTAGTTGCGGACGTGTCCCATATGCAGATTACCCGAAGGATAGGGAAACATCTCCAGGTTGTAGTACTTCGGCTTCGTTAAATCCCGCTCTACTTTGTAATAACCATTTTCCGCCCAATACTCCTGCCACTGTGCCTCAACTTCTGTAAAGGAATAACGTTCTTTCAAAAAGATCTCCCCCTTTAACACTTTGCTGTTAAAAAAACAAAAAACCCTCATCCCAAAGGGACGAGAGTTTATTTTCCCGCGGTACCACCCTTATTGGTCAGTCCCGAAACTTAAAATGGTGGAGCTGACGGGACTTGAACCCGTGACCTCCTCCATGCCAAGGAGGCGCGCTCCCTCTGCGCCACAGCCCCACGTTAGAACTAACCCAGCTTGATAACCGGATAACGGCGGTTAACCGTTGTCGATTAAGATGTCGACAAAGCTCCTCGGCGAGTTTCGGAATAGCGGACTGCTGCTTTACACCAACCAACAGCTCTCTGGGAAGCCGCCTGGCCTACTGCTCCGATTCAAAGCTTTTTGGCTATTTGCTCAACGGATTTTATTATAAGTTACGCCCTAATAAAAGTCAACCCTTAAGGCCTTTGAACCAGCAGATCTTCAACTAACTGGGCATCTCCCCAAAGCCGCTCCAGGGCATAAAACCTCCGCTCTTCTTCCTTAAACACATGGACTACTACCGAACCGTAATCCAGCAGCACCCATTGGCCGTCTCGTTTTCCCTCCCGGTGTAATACCCGGTGCCCTTTCTTTTCCAGGAACTCCTCGATATGTTCGGCGATCGCTTTGACCTGGACCGTCGAACGGCCGCTGCAAATCACAAAGTAATCAGCGATCAAAGAAACCCCCTGAAGATCTAAGGTTACTATATCAAAAGCCTTTTGCTCATCCGCGGCCTCTACCACCCATTGGACCAATTGCATTTGGTCGGTCAAAAACGGTTCCTCCTTTATTATCTCCAAAATTATAGTTATCTAAATTATAATTATCTAATATTTTACCACAGAATCCAAATTTTAACCAGAAATAACCTCCGGCTGTTTGGCCAAAAGGTAATTCCGGGCCAAGATAGTTTGCGGATGAATGAACAGATTACGCTGAAGACAATAGGTCAGGGTCTGGTTAAAGCCGTAATAAAGTCCCTGGTCGAGGTCGTTTTCAGCTATTGCTCTTAAATGCTCGACCTCGGCGTAAGCACGAGTAGGTTCGATTAAATCCGCCAGATAAATAATTTTATCCAGGCGGCTCATATCTTCCGCACCCAAGGTATGCACGGCCACGGCGCGCAGGATCTCCGGATCAACAATGCCGAATTCCTGGGGGATTAGCCAGGCTGCCACCGGCCCGTGCAGCAGGTCTGGGGCCAAGCGGTCCACCGGATTACTAATCAGGCCGGCCTGTTCCGCCACGGCCAACAGGGTTTTTGGGGGCAGATCGCGGGCATAATCATGCAGCAAACCCGCGAGCCTTGCCTCTTCCGCTGGGATTCCATAGCGCTGCGCTAACTGCATGGCCGTTTCCGCCACGCCTAAAGAATGCCGCATCCGTTTGGCTGACAGCTGCTGGCGCAATTTTTCCTGGATTTGATTCAGCTCCATCTATCCAACCTCTTTCCACCCTAAATATTTTCTCTAAATGAATAATAAACGAAAAATACATACGAAAAACCCCCTGTCGATAATAGCTTATCGCAGGAGGTACTTTCACTATCCTTAAACGGATTATCCTTGCCGAACCGCTGCTGATCCGACTGGGTCACCATGGATCAGCCGCTTCCGGCAGGGAAAAGAAAGGTCAGTCACCGTTCGGTGCTGCCAGTTTGGCCGAATTTATCTATAACTTAAACCGTCTCTTGTTTTGGCTTAGCCTCATTAACCGTGATAACCCGACCGTTCATCTCAGCTCCATTCATGCTTTCGATAATCCGTTCCACGTCATCATCACCAACTTCAACAAAACCAAATCCTCGAGAACGGCCAGTTTCCCGATCTGAGATCACCCGACCACTTATTACCTCTCCATAGGAAGAAAATGCGTCGATTAGGTCTTCAGCCTTAGTTGCCCAGGGCAGATTACCCACATATAAGGTACGAACCAATACTTTCACCTCGCAAACTAGATTTCAGGACTTACACTAGTTATTATGCACGGTTAGTCATGGTTTATACCGTTATCTGGACGCAAAAATATTTTCGGAAAATTAATACATCTGGTGTTGTCTAATATACTCCTCGACTGACTCTGGGAGCAAATACCGCACCGGTTTACCCATCCGGACCCGCTGCCGGATATCGGTGGAAGAGATGGCCAACATGGGCACTTCCAGAAAACGGATTTTATCTTTGACACCCCTGGGCAGCGTCAAGCTGGCCGGTAATTCCCGCAAATCAAAGCCGGGTCGGGTAGCTGCCACAAAAGTGCATAGGCTGAATAATTCGGGCACATCTCTCCAGGTGGAGATTTCCAGCACCGCGTCGGCGCCGGTGATAAAATAAAGGTCTAGGGTAGAACCCAGTTCTTTAAATACCTGCTTTACCGTGTCCACGGCATAAGAAGCTCCCGGGCGGTCGATTTCGATCCGCGAAGCCAAAAATCCCGGATTTGGAGCCGTGGCTAACAGAGTCAAATGGTAGCGCTGCTTTGCCTCGGAAACCCCGGCTGCGGGTTTATGGGGCGGTTGACCTGAGGGAACAAACATCACCTTGTCGAGCTTAAACTCCCACCGGGCGCTTTCCGCCGTTACCAGATGCCCGTAGTGAATCGGATCGAAGGTTCCCCCCATAATTCCCAACCGATAAACCCGGTTTGAGCGGCGGCTTTCTCGAA
>CAZKWP010000042.1:11105-15975 GCA_964556555.1 uncultured Syntrophomonadaceae bacterium | reverse complement strand
GGGGGGGGGGGGGGGGGGGGGGGGGGGGGGGGGGGGGGGGGGGGGGGGGGGAGTTACCAGCTGCTACGGTGACTACCGTGTCATCCTGACCGCTGCCGGTAAAGTCGCCGGCGGCAGCGGAATAGGCGTAGTATCCGCCCGTGGTGAGTTCATCATTTGAATCCTTTTGTACACCCTGGTTGCCATAGAATGTTGCTTGATTAACGAGCATGGCAGATTCATGACCGTAAAGCTTGGCGTCCTGCTTACGGTCTTCCAAATTGACCGAACCTTCAAATAGCTCGTAAACCGGCAGGATGTTTACCCGATCAGTGCCGTATGGATTATCGGTACTATTAAGGTCTACGCCTTCCGGCGTGGTAGTTTCGATGCCTATGGCGTCAAATGCATCGGCCTGATCCAGATTTTCTGCTGCAGATACAGGCTGTGCAAGGTTGGGTATTATGGTTAACAGCATCGCTGTTACCAGTACCATACATAGCCACCTTTTTGTTTGTTTAAGCTTTGTCATACTTCCTCCTCGAAACAACATATTATTTGTCGAAATTCTTAGAGCTATTTTATCATAAAATAACCCTAAAATGGTGTTTTATTATCTTAATATGTCGCATTTTCCATATGTTCCAACGGACTCTCGACTCTCGGTAGGCTATAAGAACCCGGGTGCCATTGGGTTGTATCCTTGCAAAGGAAGGATGCTGTTGTAAATATATGGCACTGATCAACAACCTACAGAAATGTTTTTATCTCCATCGTATCTTCATAAAACATTCACCAACCGCCGGCAATAAAAAAACCGCCTGCTTTAAGCGGCGGTTTCCTATTTGGGTATATGCTGCCCTGACCGGGCTTATATTAACTTGATAATGGTCGTTATTACCCAAACATAGTCAAAAGGAAGCCAGCGGCAACTGCTGATCCAATTACTCCAGCCACATTGGGACCCATGGCATGCATGAGCAGGTGGTTGTCGGGATTGGCCTTTTGCCCTTCCACCTGGGATACCCTAGCCGCCATAGGAACTGCAGAAACACCTGCGGAACCTATGAGAGGATTAATTTTCCCACCCGACAGGACACACATGAGTTTACCCAACAATAATCCGCCTATTGTGCTAAATATGAATGCCATCAACCCTAAACCGATGATCATAAGGGTTTCCGGTCTTAAGAATAATTCCGCCACAGCTGTAGCACCAACAGTGGTTCCCAGGAATATAGTCACAATATTGATTAGTGCGTTTTGTACGGTATTATTGAGTCTTTCCACAACACCGGATTCCTTAAAGAGATTACCCAGCATCAGCATGCCGATAAGGGGCGCCACAGAGGGCAAGAGCATACAAACCAAAATAGTTACAACAATAGGAAATACGATTCTTTCAGTCTTGGAAACTTCTCTTAGCTGTTGCATTTCAATTTCTCTTTCCTTTTTGGTGGTGAGAAGCCTCATGATAGGCGGTTGAATCATAGGAATGAGTGCCATATAGGAATATGCTGCAATAGCCACCGGTGGCAGCAAATCAGGCGAAAGCTTGGTGGCCAGGAATATTGCCGTTGGGCCGTCAGCCCCGCCAATGATGGCAATAGATGCAGAATCCTGAGGATTGAACCCCAGCAAAATAGCAATAATAAAGGCTACGTAAATACCCAATTGTGCTGCCGCCCCAAGAAATAAGCTGGCAGGTCTGGCAATCAGAGGACCGAAATCGGTCATGGCACCAATACCCAAAAATATTAGGGAAGGATAAATCCCTAATTTGACTCCTTGATAAAGGTAATACAGAAGTCCTCCGGGGGCGGAATGATCAGCCGGCGGTGGTGCCATAAGATTAGCCATAGGCAGGTTGGCCAGGAGTACACCGAAGGCAATTGGTAAAAGCAATAAAGGCTCATATTTTTTAACAATAGCCATATAAATCAGGATACCAGCCACGCATATCATGACTAGCTGCTGCCAGGTCATAACTGGAAAACCTGAGCTGTTCCAAATCTTTAATAAAGTGTCAAATAAAGAGAAACCCATTGTTATTCCCCCCACTACTGCAGCGCAAGAAGGATGTCACCTGTTGATACAGACGCTCCTTTTACAACCATAATTTGAACAACCACTCCATCTCTGGGAGCTTTTATCTCGGTTTCCATTTTCATGGCCTCGAGAATAAATAAAACATCGCCCTTCTTCACAGAAGCACCCTGATTCACTTTGACAGCAAGGATACTACCTGGCAAAGGAGCTTTTACAGGATCGCCCGAGACGGCATTGGTTTGAACTGCAGGTGCAGCAGGGGCCACAGGAACAGCGGACACCGGTACCGTTTCTGGTACTGGCACTTGGGCTGCCTCAGTGGTCTTAATAATATTTGCTTGTCCTTTTTCAACTTCAACTTCATAATTCTTACCATTTATTGTAACTATATATTTCATTCCTATTACCCCCCCAATAGTAGGCTTGGTATATTCTAATCAATTGCCTTGATCATCTTGAATTGCAATTCCGACAGCGGTATTTTAGACTCATGACTAACGATGGCCATAATCATGGCAGCTGTTTTTTCATCAACGCCTAAGAGCTTTAATTCACCGGTTGACCATCCTTCATCAAGTTTTTCAGGTAATTCTGCTGAAACGGCTGTTTCCTCAGCCAGCGCATTTCTGGTATCTGTTCTGTTGGATCCGGTTGTGACCAGCTTACGATGGGGTGACGTCATATATCCCAAAACCACTGACTGAACCTGTATCAATACGCTTAACATAATCAGCACTAAAAACACTACCGCCAAACCGATCAAGGATATGGTCAAGCTATCCATGAAAGTCATAGTGACCCTCCTTTAGATTGTTTTTATGGTATAATTCACCTTTAAAGCAACGCTTTCTTCTCTATCTTTGAAGAATTTTTCAGCAATAGGTGGAAAGATGATATATGATAACACATCTTCATCGTTTTTGGCCATGCTTCCTAATTCTTTCTTTACTTTTTCAAATTCGGGTTCCAGGGTATCGGCAAATCTCTGGGTAATGGGCTTTTCATCTCCCAAAACCTTCTTGGCTATATCGGCATCCACGTCACCAGGGGACTTACCATATTCACCCTTAAAGTAAGACTTAACTTCGGTAGATATACTCTCATACCTTTCTCCCAACAATACATTGGTAGTTGCTTGCACACCTACAATTTGGCTCATGGGGGTTACCAAAGGAGGATACCCCAAATCCTTCCTTACTCTGGGTATTTCCTCCAGAACCTCCGGCAGTCTATCTAGAGCATTCTGCAACTTCAACTGGGAAATTAGATTGGAGAGCATTCCTCCAGGCACTTGATAAACTAGGGCATCGGTTTCGGAACCGAGCACATATGGGTCCAGCACACCAGATTGAATGAACTTGTCTTTAACCGGCTTGAAAAAATCGTTGATTTGTTTAAGAATATCTTCGTTAAGACCTGTTTCATATCCTGACTGCTTTAAGGCAAAATGCAAGGATTCAGTGGCAGGTTGGGATGTTCCGCCGGAGAAAGCTGAAATGGCACAATCAATAACATCACAGCCAGCCTCAATGGCTTTAAAATAGGTAATCGGTCCCAGACCGGTGGTACAATGGGTATGAAGCACAATAGGTTTATTGACTGTTTCTTTTAAGGCTCTGATTAAATCATAGGCTTCCTGAGGTCCCATGATTCCGGACATGTCTTTAATGCAGATAGAGTCTACTCCCATCCCTTCCAACTGTTTTCCCAGCTTCACATAGTTTTCCAGATTATGAATAGGGCTGATAGTATAGCAAATAGCTCCTTGCGCATGACCTCCGCTTTTTATAGTCTGATCAACAGCCACTTCAATATTTCTAAAATCGTTAAGGGCATCAAAAATCCTCATGATATCTATTCCATTTTCTATGGCCAGTTTAACAAATTTCCTTACTACATCATCGGAATAATGCTTGTAAGCAATAAGATTCTGTCCTCTCAATAACATCTGAAGCTTGGTCTTGGTAATTCTTGTTTTGATTTTTCTAAGTCTTTCCCAAGGATCCTCATTCAAGTATCTGAGACAGGAGTCAAAAGTTGCTCCACCCCAGCATTCAACTGAATGGTATCCGGCGTGGTCTATTTTTTCAAGGATTCCTTCAAAATCACTATATGGCAATCTTGTAGCAATCAATGATTGGTTGGCATCTCTTAATACCGTTTCTGTAATATGTACTTTCACAAACTCACTCCATTCTGAACTTTTTATATTAACTGGGTTTACCAAACAGCGAATGTCCTTCGTTCAATTCTAACCATTTAGGGCTACACTGAAGACCCTTCTTTTTTCAGAATCTCATGTTCTTTCATCTTTTTAAATGCTTTTGGAGTTTTCCCTAATGAGCTTACTCAGCTGGATGTTATGATTTTGGCGAAACTATAGATACTCCCAGGCAATAAATTTTAGCTGAATTTTCCGGAAATGCGTCATGAGGGATAAATCAAAGGGAGTCTTCCTTGACCAAGGAGGTCTACCTATGAAGAATTGCAATAATTTTCCGTGATTCACTTACATATCTGTATCCAAAGGTCTCGGTTATACATGAAGAGTGCTCTCAAACACCATGGCCAGATTCGGCAGTGCGTCGTTCGGACTCCGGTTTTTTATTAGAATATAATTAGGTAATAATCCGCTCCTAGCAAACTATTCATTAAATCTACTTATTATATAATTACCATCCTATTTCCGTACAGGCATCTATTTTTAATGTTAAACTATAATATGTATACTTGTTAACTACTAATTGTGTTCTTCAATCTTATCAAATGCAGATCACTATTAAGCTATGAGTATCCACTTCCAAATACATAGAATATATTTTATCAATATATTGTCTATTTG
>CAZKWP010000042.1:0-11005 GCA_964556555.1 uncultured Syntrophomonadaceae bacterium | reverse complement strand
GTATCACGAATTATTTGACTTGGAAGCTTAGGTCCAGACAGACAACTCATAGAGTAGCCGACTCCTTTCTTATGGGTTCGCTCTAGTTTATTATATCTTAATGAATTGCTCAATCCAATTTCGTTTTGGGAGTTACATAGGTGAGGCCCATGCAATAGGACTTTGAATGGTGCTGGAAAGTTCAACCACGATATATGAGCCACTTATTATTGCTGTATTTATCCAGCCAAACCACTTACAGTTAATCTGAACTTCCACTGACTAAAATCAACATTCCTGGTGAGCCCTTGAGCGACAAAATTCGATATGCTCACCCAAGCTTAGCTGACTTTACAGCCACACTGAAAATTATATGCTGCAAGTTGTTGGTGTTAGTGTCATTTTCTAGGGGTTTCTGATGCAAAAAAGCACCCTTAAGGTAGGATTTGATGAACACTGGTAAAGGTTCACAAGATCGAGACAGTCTACACCCACTAGTTGGCAACAACAGGGGGATGCTATCTCAATAGCACCCCCTAATATTTTTTAATAAGCATTGTTAAAGCTGAGCTAATCTCATACACGACTTTCCCATGCTGGGTTATAATCCCATCAAAACATCATGCAACCATTTGCGGCCCGTTTACTATTCTTTGCCATTCCAGCAATAGGTACATATTTTGTCCTTGCCTATACCAATGGCATCAATCATGTCATGCAGGTTTTGGTATTTTAGCGTTGAAAAGCAAAGTCGTTTACCTATACAATTTACCATACGATTGTATTTTTCGTTGGTGGGATCACAATATGCATCAAAACAGTCCGGTTCTTTTCCTTCCAGTTCGATTATGGCCTTTCTTGCGGCAAGATCCATTTCTGACCGTGAAGTTGAGAAGTTTAAGTATTTGCATCCGAATACCAGAGGCGGACAAGCTGAGCGAATGTGCACTTCACGGGCATTGCATTTATAAAGCAAATCCACAGTTTCTCTCATCTGGGTACCGCGAACAATTGAATCATCGCAGAAAAGCAGCCGTTTATCAGACACCAGCTCAGGAACCGGCATCAGTTTCATTTTCGCCACCAGGTTTCTTACCCGCTGATCCTGGGGCATAAAACTCCGGGCCCAGGTTGGGGTATATTTTATAAAAGGACGCCCATAAGGTATTTTGGCTTGATTAGAGTAACCGATGGCATGTCCGACCCCCGAGTCTGGTATACCGGCTACCATATCGATTTCAACATTATCGTTTTTGGCTATTGCTGCTCCATTTCTATAGCGCATAACTTCTACGTTCATTCCCTCATAGGTTGAGGATGGGTAACCATAATAGACCCACAGAAACGCACAGATTTTCATTTTATCCCCAGGTGGAGCAATTTTCTGAATACCTTCTGGTGTCAGAAGAATGATTTCTCCGGGGCCCAGTTCATAGCTGAAACTATATCCTAAATTGGTAAAAGTGCAGGATTCAAAGGAAACGCAGTATGATCCTTCTTTCTCACCTATAATTAAAGGCGTTCTACCCAGTTTATCCCGTGAAGCATAAATCCCTTGCGGAGTTAAAAGCAGAATCGAACATGATCCCTGAATTAATTCCTGCGCCCTTAAAAGGCCATCTTTGAAGGATTCTTCTTGATCAATAATTACCGATACCAACTCGGTAGGATTTATAGTACCCTTGCTGGTCTCCAGAAAATGCATATTCCGGTTTGTGAATGCTTGGTCTGCTATCTCATACAAATTATTGATTCTTCCTACTGTACTAATGGCATATTGACCAAGGTGTGAACGAACACTCAAAGGCTGAGGTTCTATATCGCTAATGCATCCTATACCCATATTGCCCTTTAATTCCGGAAGATCAGATTCAAATTTTGCTCGGAACTGGGTATTTTCGATGTTGTGTATTATACTGTTAAAACTGTTTCCGTTCCAAACAGTAATCCCACCCCTACTAGTTCCCAGGTGCGAATGGTAATCCGTACCAAAATACACATCTGTAACGCAATCTTCCTTTGAAACAACACCAAAAAATCCACTCAATGCATCTACACCCCTTATCAACTTCGGTGCCTGGCACCAACTTATCAACTTACCTAATAAGGGTACCTCAAAACTTGGTGCCTGTCATCAACTTATCATTATTGTGCGGCGAATCGTTCGTCGGAGAACCACAACGATTAAGAATATGGCCCCAAGCATAACTAGCGGATGGATCTGGAGCAAATATACCAGGACCACCATCGGGGCAAGAGCTAGTCGAACCATGAATCTTAAAGTCTCATTGCCGGCTATTGCTTTAGCAATCGGAGGTGAGTTTTGGTAGTAAAACTTGACAAAAGCCTGACCCCAGCAACTGTTGAGCAGGTATTGGTCTCGGAACTGCCGGAGCAAAGCAACCGGCCAGTTGTATTTAGAGCCGAAGGCTGCAGTAGCAATGAAGCACTCGTCAATCTCCTGCTCACTTACTGCTGCTGTTGGGGCGGAAGTAACACTTCCAACATTTTCGGTTGAAACCACAGTGACTGAGATTTGTTTGCCAATATCCTCTTCTATGGGTACATAAGATTCGGTATTGCCATTAGCAAGTATGGGCTGTCCGTTACTCAGCCATTGATAAAGTAAAGTTCCCTTAAGGTTTACCAGGTTGCCCGTATCGGCTGTCAAAGTGCTGCCTACAATGGGGGTGCCGCTGATGGTTACTGTGCCGGTCAAGAGTGGTGTCTCATCAGTGTCATATACCTTATAGGCCTGCAGTTCAATATCCGTGTCTTCGTTGAGGGCAAACATATAGGCGATAGGAATTCCATCTGATTTGAAAGTGTTGACTATTCTGGGGTTGTAATATTTTCCGCTGCTGTCAGCTGCGGCTACAGCCGGGGGTGCAATTACTGATCCGTTGGGAGCTAAAATGCCGGTAAAGACATTATTTGCCTGTCCTTCGGTCCAACTTAGAATCAGGTTGCCATCTGTCATTATCTCCATGCTCAGCTGGTTGGGCATGGCATCAGGGTAAGGCAAGCCATGGTTCTGCCATTGTCCCCCGCTACGGGAAAATAGGCCAATACCTTTTTCACTGCTGCTCCAGACCAGATAGGAATTACCGCCAGAAGTTTTATCCATAGACAAGTCATTCCCGGCCTTATCAGTCAGTTTACCGGATGATTTGCTGCCATCACTGTTCCAGTCTACAACGATCAGCTCATGATCCCTATTGACATAAGCCAATGTTAATGGACAAGCAACAGTATTTTCAGTTCCGCAGGCTGCAAAACCGATTATTTCATTTGCAGGAACCAGGTTAGTTGCCGAGCTCCACTCTTCATTATGCCAATTAAAGCCATCAATGTGATAGTTGAAACCCATCGGTCCCTCATCAGTGTTCAGCGACAGCAAAGCCACATCGTTACCATTACGCACCAATTCCAGATGAACTGCCACATCGTTCAGCCGGGCCGCTTCCAGGGGAACTGACCAGTTAGTTAAAGACGAATCGCTGAGAGAGTATTTGATCACCGAAGGCGGACAGGTTTTATCAAGGTCATTCTTAACAATTTCCGTCCAAACCGCCAGGTACTCGGAGAGGCCAGGCAGCTTGATCAAGTCATGGCTGACAATGGCACCTTCAGTCTGAGTAATAGCAATCGGCTCGTTCCACTGCGTGCTGTCCTGGTTATTGGCCTTGCTTGTCATAAGGCGCATATCGCCACCCTGAGTAGCCATGTCGGTATAGAGAAAAGCATCACTGTCTGCACTGTCTGTAGAGTAGTTTCCGATTTCCAAGAATTCCTCGATTAGCACTGTCGGATTCCCGTCAAAAAATGAAGGTCCAAAATCGTTGCGGTCCTTTTCTACTACAGTAACTTCCAGGGGGATCAAAGCAAAGGTAGTATCAGTAGTGTACTTGTAGTCAATGGGTATCTTGGCCCAAACATATTTTTTTTGCATTTTAGCAATCCAGGCACTGACATAAACATTAGTGGTTGCTCTCACATCGCCTTTGATCTGGTTAATTATCGGTGCGTCACCATTAGGATTAACTACGATGAATAAAGATGGTTTACGGGTCCAGCTGTCGTCACCGGCTACTTCAATGGCTGCTTCTGCTCCCACATATCCGGCCAGGGTAGTGGCATAAAGGCCAACCCCGAAATTAACACAAACATCCAGTGATCTGGTAGTGGTTTCAGTTATTCCCATTTCCGCTTTTTGCTCCGCGGTTAGGTTTTGGGCCTTTTCGCTGGCAGCGATGACATTGTCCCTTTCATTGCCGCCCACAAAGGTGCGTCTGAGCTGTCTGGTTTCCGGACCCACTATGACTCCAGGACCGCTGTAGTGCTCGATATTTTGCGGAAAGATGGTTTTGTAGCCGAAAAGGCCCCGGACGCCGATGGATCCATTAACCAGCACCCCCATGTCCAGAGCCCCGGATTTTTTCAAGCCCATTAAAACCCAACCCACTTTTGGAATAGGGCCAAGAGCCTGGAAAGCGCTGGCAGATACTTTCATCCCCACCTCACCGCTGCCGCCATTGACCGCAGCTTTCTCGGTGGGATAGTTTTGCTTATCAAAGAAATAATCGTCAACATGATAGAATCGTCCCTGGGGCATGGGATCGAGTTCAGGCTTAACTCCCAGATTGCTTAACAGTTTGGGGGTTAGTTTATCCAGGTCTATTTTGCCATAGCCCAGACCGGCTTCAGTCTGAATGTAAAACTCTTTGTCGGCACCCTTTAGGGTGGTTTCCATTCCTCCGAACACGCTAAAGCCCATCATTCCGGGAGAAATACCCAGCATGCCGTTGGACGGTGTTTTGGACCCTTGCAGCAATTCCACATCCATACGGTATACATAGTTCAAGCATTTGTCGGCCCGCAATTCGATATCAGCGGTAAAGGTGGGCAAAGGCATGATGCTTCCGGTGGGTGTGGTTTTCTGGACTTTATTCTTGGCTGCGTCCCCAAAGACGGAAGTGGCTTTGGCAGCGTAACTCATTACATCTACATAGGTGCCAAACCATTCCGGCACCCGCATACCTACCAGAGTGGGATCGGTAGTAAAAGGATCAGGCAGATTAACAATCTGATCCTGAGTGTAATCAAAATCGAAGATTTCCACCGCCCCCAGCTTAGTTACCACCACAAAGGCGGGACGAAAATCATCCGGGGGCAATTTCCATAGATTGGTTTTCCCGGATAGTTTTTTCAGTCCATCCTGGTCTATTTCCACCATGCCGTTTTTGCCAATGCGCTGATAGTAAACATTGGTAAGTCCTTCAGTTTCTCCGGCTTTGATTTCCTGCAGCCATTTATGTATTTTCTGGGGTTCGTAATCTGCCGCTTCAGTTGAAGGAACCGTAACCGCATCGGCATCGTCTTTATAAGTCTTATCCGGGAAACTCTTACGGTCTATCAGCCAGACTTCAGCAATGTCATCATTGAGCATCAGCTGTTCGGTGCCACCGGAGCCAGTGGCCGTATCGTATTGGGGCAGAGTGACGGTATAGCTGTCTTGCTGCACTTTGGCCTGCAAGGACCAGGTCATGGTCAGGCGGTTTTCTGCTTCGGTATTGTCCAGGGCATTAAATGTCTGTTGGTTGCCGGCTTTTCTTATACCGGGAATGAAGGCCCCGAAGCGGTCCATTTCCAGGGTATCAACCATTATCTGTGGCTTGACCAGGGGTTTCATTTTAACCGCATTGTCCCCGGTGAGGATATAGGCCAACAAATAATGATCCGTGCTGTTGGGGTCCTGCACCGCATCGGCCGGATCGAGACGGCGACGACATGGTTCATAACCGGGAGCCTGGAATTCAATAAAATATACCGAATTGGTCAGACTGCCGTATGGGTACGCAAATAGTCCGGGACCGTTGGCACCACTTTTTTCACTGATTAATATGGGTTCATTACCTTGGGCCTTGCATATTTTCCAGCTGGCCCCGTCAATAAGCTGATTGTTTTCACTGTTACGAACTTCACCCCTCAAAGCGATGCCTTTTTCCATATAAACAAACAGATTAATTTTGGGTACTTCCGGAGAGTGATCAAGTATAATATCGTAGTTGTTGTACTCAGGCCAATTCCAATTGGGATGGGTAGCATCCTTCACATTAAGATTCCGGATCTGATTCTCGTAGGTATTTCCTGAAACATAGTTGGGCAGGTCATCATCAAATTCCACCTGTACTCCTTGTATGGGCGGACCATCCCGGTTTTGAGTGTCCAGAGCTATGACTTCAATATCATAAGTGATTTGTGGAGCAGGCATTTCAGGGGTAGGGGTAGGTCCCAGAACATAGATAGCCCCGCTGAGAAAACCTTGCTCATCACTGCTCATGGTATACCAATGCTCTTCTCCATCGAAATCGCTTCCCTCAGGTGCGAACAACCAGCCCCCCTGGGGCCAGTAAAACCATGCTTCATACTGTGAATCGGGTACGTAGGAGTTGTTAATTTTGGTTGTACCGTTGTATTCAGTGGGAAAGGCAAATACCTTGTCACCAGTATAGGTTGTTTTAATAAAGCGGGGATATACTATACCGGATTTCACATATTCACAGCTAACTGGGTCGTTGCTTACCTTTGTCCAGCGGTAAACCTGGACCTGGTTAGCCTCGTCAGCCATCTTTTCGCTGAGTTTCATGGCTCCCGGCATTTCGCAGACTACCGTATGGTTATTGGTCCAGGGTAACATGGGCCAAGGATTGATAAAGGGATAGAGGTTATAATCTGCCGGAAATTCAGTAGCTGGAAGATCTCCCGGGGAAGGAAAATCGAAATACTGAAAAGTAAGGTTCTCTCTGGCCTGATAACGAGGATGGTCAATCGTAATAGTAAAATTTCCTGGGCGCAGTTGGGTAAAACAGGGTGGTTCGGTAGCCAAATCGATGGTCTTGCCTCCCGGACCATTCAGGGTCATAGTTCCCCCGTTTTTCAAATCATTATACTCATAGGACCTAATAAGGGCAGTAGCGTCAGGATCGCTGTCTATTTGGCTTCTATCAATGGCTGCTACTTGCTTGGCAGTTGGATCTTTTAACCCCCTAATATAATCGATGTTAGCATTGAACCAATTTTTGCGTATAAAAAAACTGCCATAAAGATCCGATCCTGAAGATAGAGCCATCCCCCCTAAATCAGCCGTAGGGTCGTAACCAGTCATATCGCCCCGAGTCATATAGGCTTGGGCAGAATTGTAGCTGTAAGGCCAGATCTGGTAGTAGGGCCAGCCGCTATAACGACCGTCGTTGAATTCTACGGAATGGCCCCAGTAATCGTCCATATTCAGAACCTTGACTCCATACAGACCCGGGTATAGTTCTACTTCAAATGACCCTGTGTTATCAGTAATGCTGTGATGGATCACATCTCCCTCTGGCATATGGTCACTGTAGTACTGTGAAGGGTGGATTTCAATTTCTTTGCCGGGTACTACATAATGTAAATACTCAAAATTATATTCATCCGTATAAGATTTTTCTTCATCAACTGCATAAATGGTCCCTTTTAATTTCATTTTTTCCGGTTCCAGATCCAGTATTACTTCCGTGGTTTCAGCCGTGGCGGCATAAAAAACATTGTCCCCACTAAAGTGGACTGTAAAGGTGCGGGGCTGACTGTTGAAATTGCTGGGATTATAATAGACTTCTTTGCCTTCCACCACGATGGGCACGGTTTTTTCCGAACTACCGTTGATGGTTATCCGGTAATCGCCGGGAAGAATGTTTTGGAAAAGCGCCGAAGTTTGGTTCTCTCCGGCTTGGTATTGTGCTGTCAATGTCCTTAGGATACCGGCGGTATTGGTAGCCTCCAACCCGCTAAGGCTTACCTCCAGGCCATTCAGCAGCTCTGGATCGTTATAAGGCGAATCCAGTACCACTAACAATTTCGTAGGTTCCAGATCGATATCAAAGCGAATTTCAGTTTGGTCAAAATTGCCCTGGGCATCGGTACGCACCCAGGAAGTAGCAGGGATATAACCCATGCGCTTGGTTTCTACCAGCCAGGAAATGGGGATAAGCTTCTCGAAATTAACTTTGCCGGCCATCAGGTTATTCCAGGTACTATAAGGGTCATCATCTGCTTCTTTTTTAATTCCGCTGACCCCTACCTGAGGTGGAATCACTTCTATGTCTTCATAGCGGGGATCTCTGCCGCTGGCTTCAACGATGATCCGGCTTAAGGGTTGATTGGGCAAATCAAGAACCGGGTCATAACCGTAAACCGAAGCGGTTAATTCCCGGTATTCTGGTTTCAGCATACAATCTACCCAGTGGGAAGAGGTGATTTCAGGGTTAATGGGGCTATCAGAACTGTTAAAACTATCCCAGCCCATCACCTTGAAGTTTCCTTCATTAATGGAAAAGGTGTAAAAACCTTTAGGCATGTTAGTAAACTGGGCTACTCCATATCTATCGGTTAGGGAGTAATAACTTTGCGTAGTTTGGTCTAAAGACTTAATTACGGTAATGTTTACCGGTACTCCCTCCAATTGAATGCCGGAGCTGACACAGCCTACTTCCACATAAATATCAATAGTGACCTGCCCGGGATCCAGAGGAAGCAGTTCCTGATCCCAGAAAGTGTTTTGTGATTCCAGCTCGAAATTCAATGCCTGAGCCGGGATATAGGCAGCATGTTCCGCATATAGGTTATAGGTGCCGGGTTCTAATTGATCCAGGCGATAATACCCGAAATCATCAGTCTTTACTTCCAGACTGCTGGAGTCGGACTCTTCAATCCTAACCACAGCCCCGTTGATGCCTGATTTAGTTTGGGAATCAATGATTCGTCCATTGATAGAAAAGCCCGTGTATTCCGTCCATTGGGCATATAAAGTTAGATTCTGGGTAACAACATCCTCATCAAAATTCCATTGCCTTCCGAATTGGCTTTCAGTATACCATCCGGCCAGGACGTAGCCACTTTTTTCCGGTGCCGGTGATGGTTCACTAAGCTTTCCACCTTCCAGCACTACCTGCTCCGCCATATTGCCAGCTCCCTGGGTGTCATAAGTAACCGTATAATTATCAGGTTCAGGGGGAGACGGTAATTCCCCGTCATTGACCCCCAGCAACAAGGGGAAACCTTGATTGCGTCCCTCCACGAATTTCCAAATTTTAGCCGCTATGGCCGGACTGCTGTCATTTATTGCTGTTGCTCCTGCATTTAAGGTATTTAAGAATTCACTTGCCCTCATATCCTCTGCACTTTGCCCGGTCATCTGAAGGCTGCCCGGCTCGCTATTGTGTCCGATGGACCGAGTAGGGCTTTGCTGAGTTTCGCCAACTGTTTGCTCAGCATCCTGGTTCCAATAAATCCGGTCCCAAACCGGTTGGTCTGCTTCCAGGCTGCCGATGCCGGCAATACCACCCGCATAAGCATCATTGCCAACGGTAACTTTCCCGACAGCATAACAGTTGCAGACTAATCCTCCGTTATAGGAACTTCCAATAAAACCTCCAGCAGCTGTATTACTCCCAGCACCGACCTTTACATTTCCAGCGGCAAAACAATTACGGATGATTCCGCCCCCGTATATGTCACCTGCAAAACCTCCGACATAAGCCTTAGTGCCAGCTATTACCACAGCGTCCGAGCAGCAATTGATGGCCTGTCCTGCCATGGAACCAACCAACCCGCCAGTTTTATAATAACCGCCAGCCTTAACCAGGCCTGATGTATATGAATCGTTGATTGTGGCATATCCTGCGGCGTAGCCAACCAACCCCCCGATGGAGGAGTTGCTGGCAGCCATGGTTTCGATGGTTCCATTCACACAACAGTGACTAACTACTGCAGCTCCGGAACTCGAACTACCTGCCAACGAAGCCGTTAGCCCACCGATAGTTGCAAAACTTTTATCACTATAAATAGCTTCATTTTCCAGTCTTAAATCTTTTATTGTGGCGCCATAACCCACATATCCAAAAAGACCCAGATAGTCCAGCTCCTGGTCAGGCAACTCTTGGGTCCCTATAGATAAACCGCTGATAATTCTTTTGTTTCCATCAAAAGTGCCTTTAAAGGAATTTAGGTTTGATATTCCGATGGGGGTCCAAAAATGTGCAGATAAATCCAGATCATTGAGAAGCACTATGGTCTGGTTGGCAAAAGTAACATCCTCCACATCCGGCGCATCAATGGTGCCGTTAACTACTCCAGCCACCCAGGCTAATTGCTCCGCTTTTGTAACTTCGAAAACTCCGTCCTTTTCTGGCAGTTCTTCAGCATACTGAAACCAATTATCCTGGGGAGCGGCTTGTGATATAGGCACGGTAATAAATAAAATACTAATGAATAAAACCATGAACAAAGAGAATAATAATGTTTGGTACTTATGGATTAGGTGCTCATTCACTTAACTATCATCCTTTCACATTTATTAATGCGCAATGCTGAAAGTTAGGGACAAAAAAGACGGAGTATTTTGCGCTCCGCCTTTTGACCACTATTATATGTTAATATCTTTGTTGCGAATAAGACCCGCGTTTATAATTTTATCATCATTGATTTACCAAATCAATCCATATTATAGAATATACAATTTACAGGCTTTAAATTGACCTGATCGGGATGACTATGGTTTTTTCCCACCGCCAGTTTTCCCCGTTTGCTCAAATTGCGCTCCGAAAATGTATCCTAATGTCGAATATACTATTGAAAGCTAAAAGTGTTTATAATACGAGCAAATAACTCTTGATCTTTCTTATTGGGCTGTTCCAAGTAAAAAACTATAGTAAAACCATACTTTCCATCGCTTAAACGATAGATATGCGGATACCAAATACCGGCTTCAGTTGGAATTCTGGTAATTACTTTGACCCCTGAATACGCATTAATCTGAATTGTTTCGCTGGATATTAACTCTTCACCATGCTCGGTTGCCGGCTGGTAGTCCAAAAACTCCTTTTCCTGTCCGGGCTTAAGTATTACGCTGGGGGGAATCTCTGCCACTTTTTTATTCTTATCATCATAGAACACCCCTGAATCTATAGTCCAACTCCCCGGAAAGAGAATA
>CAZKWP010000041.1:0-15986 GCA_964556555.1 uncultured Syntrophomonadaceae bacterium | reverse complement strand
CCCCATATCGTTGGCATCCTTGATTCCCAAGTCCTGGACCTGCCCTATGGTACAGTGCGTTAGCACTGGACCCGGCCCTTCCTTGACCAACAGCGCGCTGCCGGCGCCGGTTACGGTCCACTGGGCCCAGAGCATACGCTGAGCGCCTTGTTCCGTTGGCATCCGATACTGCCTTTCCGCCGAATTATGGTGGCTGGAAGCACCCACCGCTGCCCGGTGGGCAAAACCGCCGTCAATCATCACCGCAGCCAAAGCGAGCCCCTCCACCATCGTGGAACAGGCACCGTAAAGACCGAGAAAAGGAATATTGATCTCCCGGGCGGCAAAATTGGCGGCCACGATTTGATTGAGCAAATCCCCGGCAAACATAAAATCAATGTCCGCCGGGGTTAGTTCAGCCTTTAAAATCGCCCGCAGGATGGCTTCCCGCAGCATTTTGCTTTCGGCCTTTTCCCAGCTCTTTTCGCCAAACAGGGTGTCCTCCGTAACATAATCGAAAGCCTTTCCGTAGGGACCCTTACCTTCCATGGGCCCGACAATACTGGCCATCGAGAGAATCACGGGCGGCTCGGCAAACTGCAAGGTCTGTTTGCCCATTTTCTTAACCGGTTGCGGTAACATTAAACCACCCCTCAGGAGAAAATATAATAAGCTAAACCAATGACTACCGAAACGATAAAGCCAAAGACGAGCACCGGCCCGGCCACGGTGAAAAGGCGGGCGCCCATCCCGTAAACATAGCCTTCCCGCTTAAACTCCATGGCCGAGGCCACGATGGAGTTGGCAAAGCCGGTAATCGGTATGATCGAGCCGGCCCCCCCGTATTTGCCGATTTTATCGTATACCCCCAGGCCCGTCAGGAAGGCTCCGATAAACACCATGATAAAAACCGTAGCCAGCCCGGCCTCTTTCAATCCTAAACCTGATCCCTTCAGGTAATTTAAAATCAACTGCCCTATGGTACAAATCAGTCCGCCCACCAAAAAAGCCAGCAGCGTGTTCCGTACCCAGGGGGTTTTGGGTTTGTACTGCTCCGTCAGCCAGCGGTAAGCATCCTGGTCCTGCTGTTTTTGGTATTCCTCCTTTTGGACCGGATTCAGCGAAGGCGGCAAGGGATCTGGGGATAATTCCGGTTCCGCCTGCTGCTTTTTTTCCTTTAGTTTCTGGACCACGCTGAACAACGCATTGTATCTTTGTTTCAATTTGTCAGTCATTGTGGCAGCACCCCCTTAAACCGATCCGCCATTTCCTCGATCTGCTCCACCAGTTGTCCCTCATAATGGCAGCACTCCTAATCACAATCTACAATCCCCGGCTTAATTATTCTGGCTGTTTTATTAGAACCGACTCAGTTTCAGTTTTCCGTTTAAAATAGGCACCTCACGGTGCCTGTAAAATAACGGATAGGAACCTTTAGCGTGGGTTTGATAACGAAAAATGAACCGGTCTGCTTGGGCAGATTTATTCGGTATAGGCAATCTTTACATTTGCTTTGTATTCGCTGATTTTGCCGTTATTCACATTGGCTGTGAGATTATAAACCTCGACCCCGCTGATATTGTGGATGTTTTTAGACGCTTCCCGGATCGCCGATTGTACAGCATCGTTCCAGTTATACGGAGATTCGCCAACCAATTCTGCTACCTTTACAAACATCTGATTTCCTCCTTCTCAAATATAGATTTGCCAATAAAGATCAGCCAAATCTGGTTTCCGAAATATAGTATTTCCCTGCTCTCCGGTGGATATGCAATTTTGGCATGGATTAGGCAGCCCGAAAATCCAGCTGGACGCTCCCTTAAATTGTTATTGACTTAAACTATTTAGGGCATATACAATTATCCCAGCAAATGATTACTGGAGGTCTGCTGAATGTACGAAAATCTGCCGAATCCGATTGATTCTTTACACCCCGATTCCGACCTTCTGGAAATAACTGAGTTCCTCTTTCGGAAAGTCTGGCACCAATACCAGGCTTACTTATGGCCGGCGCCCGGTTTAGTGTCACCGCATCAAATGTTTTTTTTGACGCTGTTCGAGCGCCAAAACACCATAACCCCCTCGGAAATCGCAGAGCAGTTTGGTATTACCTTAGGCGCGGTTACCGGTTTTGTGGATCGCTTATACAAATTAAGCCTGATCACCCGCACCCGGAGCGAAACCGACCGCCGGCAGGTGCTGATTCAGCTGACGCCGGAGGGTGCGGCGCTGCTCGAAAATTTTAAGCGACAGCAACGGCAAAAACACCAGGCGGTCTTAACCCGGTTTACTGCTCTGGAGCTGGCGGAACTGAATCAGGCACTCGAGAAATTTTGGCGGGTATTAAAAGAATTGGAGCAGGAGGAAGAATAAGCGGTGTTAGTACAACGGGCAGTTGACTTAACTTATGCTTGGGCCGCGGATTCGTTTTACCAACGGTTTCAAAAGGATACCCGGCAGGCGGGGATGATAAACCGCCGCGTACTTAGCCAGATCCTGCAGCAGAACGCGGAAACGGTTTACGGAAAATTAAACGGTTTTGCCCAGGTACCGCCCTTTGATTCCCAGGCTTATAAAAAACAGGTGCCTCTGACTGATTTTGAGGATTACGAACCGTATATCGAGGAAATTGCAGCGGGTAAAGCCAATGTCCTGACTGCGGATCCGGTCTTATATTTTGGCCTGAGTTCCGGTACCACCGGCAAGCAAAAGAGGATTCCCACTACCGCTTACTCCCGAAAGATCGTCAACCTCTCCCATATGTTTCAGCAGCAAGGACTGCTGCGGCGGGCATTGTATTCCGCGCGCCGGGGAGGTAAAGGCCTCATGCTGATGAACATGTCGGGTGCAGGCAGCACCCAGCCGGGAATCAATACAGAAGCGGACGGCACCGCACCAGGCATCCCTGCCGGTTCGGGTACTGCTGGCGGGGTAAAGTCGATGCAAAAAATCCTCCCTTATTTTTGGACTACTCCCCCGGAGGTCCTGTCGATAGGGGACCAGGCAGCAGCTAACTATCTCCATCTGCTGTTCGCGCTGACCGAAACCAATCTGACTTACATGATGGCTCCCTTTGCTTCGGGGATCTGCCAGTTGTTTGGGGTCCTGGAGCAAAAAGGTCCGCAGCTCGCCAAAGACCTGCAGGAAGGACGACTAGATCCAAACCTTAAGCTAGAACCCAGACTGCGGCAGATTTTAGAAAGCAAACTGAAACCCAATCCTGGTCGTGGCGCCGAGCTAGAACAAGAACTGGCCCAGGGTTTAAAGGGAATTGCCCCCCGGCTTTGGCCAAAAATCAGCCACGTCTCCGCGGTGGCCGGTGGGAGTTTTGGGATTTACACCGATAAACTGAAATACTATATCGGGGACACCCCGATTTATTCGGCGATTTATGCCGCGACGGAAGCGATGATTGGCTTAGCCCCGGAGGTTAATAAACCAATTTACGTTGTGTCCCCCCGAGCCGCTTACTTTGAGTTTATCCCTATAGCCGAGAGTGAAAGCATTGACCCGCCCACCCTCGACCTGGACGAACTGCAGGTGGGGCAAAGTTACGAAATCGTCGTCACCACTTACGCTGGTTTTTACCGCTACCGACTGGGCGATGTTGTAAAAGCAGTCGGAACCTACAATGCCAGCCCGATTGTGGAATTCCTATACCGCAAGGGGCAGCTCTTGAATCTGACTGGCGAAAAGACTTCGGAAACCGCAGTGCAGGAGGCCATTGGCCAAACCGTTAAGTCCTTAAATCTGGTGCTGGAAGATTACACTGTTGTTTTGGGATTAGACACCGGCACCGCTAACTATAATTTTTTTCTGGAGGTTTCCGAAAATCTGGGGCTGGCTGCAACTGGTCCGGCTAGGTCTGACCTGGCAAAGCTTAAGTCAGCTCTGGAAAGCAATCTGCGGCAGGCAAACCCCCGTTATGCGGCCGCAGTCAAGGGAAATAAGCTTTCGCCCTGCACCGTTCAACTGGTTCAAGCGGGAACCTTCCAAAAAATCCGGCTGGAACTGATCCGTCGGGGTGCCTCCCCCAACCAAGCAAAGGTCCCCCGGCTGCTTAAGGATCCGAGCCTGCTGAATTTACTGGCTGAGAACATCAGCCGAGAATAGGAGCAGCCATGCCAAAACTACCCAACAAATCTAACAAACAGAATACGCCAAATGCATCAAATAAACCGTCAGCCCGACCGCTGATTATCCTGTTTATCGTCCAGTTTTTAGTCATGGTGGGTTTTGGGATCGTAATCCCCATTCTACCCTTTTTGATTGAAGATCTCGGCGGAGGAGCACTCTCCCTGGGCGTATTTATGTCGGCTTACTCTATCATGCAATTTTTCTTTGCTCCCTATTGGGGAAGGTTATCGGATCGCATTGGCCGACGCCCGGTGCTCCTGATCGGTTTAGGCGGCTACGGGTTGACCTTCTTTCTCTTTGGGATTGCCGGCAACATCCCTTTGCTGATCCTGATTCGGGCTTTGTCGGGCATGATTTCCTCGGCAACCCTGCCCACGGTAATGGCTTATATTTCAGACATCACCGAAGGCGCAGACCGCTCCAGGAGCATGGGCCTAATTGGGGCAGCCGCAGGACTGGGCATGATCTTTGGTCCGGTCATTGGCGGCTGGCTGGGGCATTACCAATTAACCCTGCCCTTTTTTGTGGCCGGCGGATTGGTCCTGCTGGTAATGCCCTTTGCCTGGCTCTCCCTGCCTGAATCCCTGACTAAACCCGCGGCCGCCGATACGACCAAGGCCGCTCCCCGTCTCAACTGGTCGGTGCTCAAAAATCCGCTGCTCCTTTTCTTTGGCTTTAATCTGACTTTAACTTTTATTATGGCCCTATTTGAAACTACCTTTGCCTTGTTCGCCTCGGTCAAAGTCGGATTTGGTCCAAAAGAAATGGGCACGGCTTTTATGCTGATCGGCATAGCCAGTGCCCTGGTTCAAGGCGGATTAATCGGCAAATTAGAACGGAGATTCGGAGACGTCGGCCTGATGCAGGGGGGAGCGTTAATCAGCGCTGCCGGATTTATCCTCCTGCTGCTTGCTCCCACCTCTATCCTGATGGTGGGCGCGAGTGCCGTCTTAATGGTGGGCACGGCCCTGATGGGGCCTTCCAGCACGAGTCTGGTTACGAAAAAAAGCACCCACAGTCAAGGCGCGTCGCTCGGCATCTTCCAAGCTTTTGGCAGTCTCGGCCGGATTTTTGGTCCCATCATCGGTGGGGCGCTTTACGGATTGAATATTCATCTTCCTTATCTTGCGGGTGCAGCCATCCTGGTCAGCCTGGTGCTGGCGGTCGGCCCTAAGATTAAGTCTTTGGCTATTAAAGAATAACTTAAGGACGGTTCTTATTCCGCGCTTAGGATATAATCAAAGTTGTTCGCTGTTCTTCCTCTTTTGGTCAAGCCTCGATATATTATGCTCTACCAATGGCAGGGAAACGGGAAACATTGTCAAATATAAGTATGATATGCTAATTCATAATTTTATAAATTGGTTTAATAAATAAAGCTTGATAAATTAGTTGACAACTAGCTTTGGCTTGACCAGTTTAAAGAGGAGGATTCAATTTTGGGGCCGTTATTATTACCCTGGTATATTGTGTTACTCGTTTCCCTGCCCGAAACCTTTTTGATTATTATTCTTGGCTTTAGATTATTCAATCTGGAAATCGGCTTTAAGCAGGCTTTGCTTTTGGCTTTTGCCACTGCGGTCTTAAGCATTTTTATCCGAAAACTCCCTTTGGTCTTTGGCTATCATACCTTGATTATGATGTCAGCCCTGGTACTTTTAACGAAAGTCACCCTTAAAATCCGTTTATGGCACGGGATCGTTTCGGTCCTGGTGGGGGTGTTAATCCTCGGAGTATTGGAAAGCACGCTGCTGTCGTTGCTGCAAAGCCTAACTTCCACGAATGCCGAATCCTTGATAATCAATCCTTGGTTAAATGTGGTCTATTCTCTGCCCTTGCTGCTGGTGATGTATGCCCTGTATTGGCTGGCCAAGCGCTATAACTTGGTCATTTTTGATTTAAACCTGAATGAGGATTGATAACATTGTTTATAAATGGCAACCTGCTCGTTATTGCAATTGTTCTAATCGAGACCTTATTTATCGTTTTGTTGAATCTGCATATTTATGTCGCGCAAAACGTGAACAGCTTAAAAATATTTTTGCCAATCGCCAATGTCTTCGTGCTGATCATGAGCGGATTGGCTTTATATTCGATTAAAGGCATAGAAAAAACCGTAAAAAAGAAGGTTGAATTAAACCTGCTCAAGGAACATCTGCAACAAATCGAAGGCCTGATGAACACCCTGCAAATCCAGAAACACGAGCACGCCCGGCACATTCAGGTTATCCAGGCGATGCTTTATCTGGATGAAATAGACAAATCCAAAGAATATATTGATGGGATTGCCCAAGATTATCAGCCGACGGAAGAACTGATCCACACCGGCCACCCCGCTTTAACCGCCCTGCTCAACAGCAAATGCAAGGCCGCTGAATCCAAGAGGATTGATTTTGCCTTTTCCGTAAAATGCAACCCAGACAACCTAAAAATGTCGCCCTGGGATCTGTGCAGTATCTTGGGGAATCTGTTGGACAACGCGATGGAAGCAGCGGTGCAAAGCCCGGATAACCGACGAGTGTCCTTAGAAATCAAGTACGAAGGTGACCAGTATGTAGTGTATGTTTACAACACCGGACCCCCAATTACGGCCAGCCAAAAGAAGAAATTGTTCCAGCCGGGTTATACCACTAAAAATTCCGAAGCCCGGGGCTACGGTCTGTTTTTGGTTAATAAATTAGTGCGGCGGCACGGCGGAACAATCGAAGTGAAATCCGGCGAACGAACCTCTTTTATCGTCTATCTGCCCGGTTGATCCTCCCCGAAACCGGTTTTGGTCATTCAGGACGGAAAACTGGTCATTCAGCCCTCCATTCTGTCTATTTAAAATTCCCTTAAAGGATTAATTCTTTTTATGTAGAATTTGTCGAAAAACAGAGCAAAGCCTGTAAAAAAGGGATTTTGGAGATTTACAGGTTGTAAACTGTAGCCTCAAATCCCCTTTTTTGTCACTCTGCGGGCATAAATGATCATAACGCAGTCAGATTTAAAGGTGGGTATCAGGTGAATGAAGCATATTGTGAATGAGCCGATAATAAAGCTAACTAATTTAAACATTCTAAGAATCCCGCTAATTGCTTTATCCGTAATCTCCGTTTTATTCATCGTATATCTAACAGACGGAACGAAGAATGGATATTTGCAGCTTATTTTTATACCAATAATCGTTTCCGCTTATTTCTGGTGGGTTAGTGGCGGCGTAAATGTTGCTGTAGTTTCTGGCATCTTAGCCGGACCATTGATGCCATTAAGCGTTTCTGAAGGGATAATGCAGAGTTATGATACTTGGATAACGCGGTTGCTCATTTTAAGTTTCGTTGGCTTTGTTACCGGCTACTTGTTTAAGAAAGTAGATAAGTTAGACAAAAAGGAACGGGAAAGAGATTTCGTCAGCCCTTTTACCGGACTGTACAACACGAATAAGCTTATTCTTGATTTGGAAAAAAGAATGAATAATGGCGGTAAGTTCGCGATTGTTTCGATTAAACTAACGAATATCGAAGGAGTAGGCAAATATATAGAGCAAAGATTTGTCGATGAAATATTAGGAAATCTAATCAATGAACTCTTGCTGGAATACGACCGAGATGCAGTATATTCTTCTGGTTATGATGAAGTTAACTTCATAACAAATGGCGGATATCTTGAAAAATGTGAACGTATTATCAAACGGTATTCGACTGCATTCAAAATTGAACAATTCACATTAAGAGTATCTATGAAAATTGGCATATATGAATATAACGGAAGCAATGAGACCCCGATAGATGTCTATAATAGAGCCAGGATTGCTTGCGAACAAGGTATGGAGCAAGAATCAGGCATTTTTTATCATAAGAAGGAATTTGAGACCAAGAGAAAAGCGTTTTTTGAGATATCGGGTTCATTGCTTGAAGCGATCAATAATAAAGAAATGTATTTGGTTTATCAACCGAAAATAAATATTGCAGACCATACCATATCCGGCGTAGAAGTGCTGATCAGATGGGACAGAGGAGAAAAAAACCCGGTCGGTCCGAGCGTTTTTATTAAGTTAGCGGAGGATATAGGCTTTATAAAAGAAATTTCAAAATTTGTGCTAAAAAACACATGTCGGCAAATGGTTGAATGGAACGACAAGGGAATGGCAACGAACGTCTCAATTAATTTTACGGGCAATGAACTGCTCGATAATGATTTTGTTGAATGGGGAAGAAAAATAATTGAGGGCCACAAAATATCAAAATCCAAATTGGAATTAGAAATAACAGAGCGAGTTGTTTCTAATAAAAGTGGCAAGTTAATAGAAAGACTTCATGAGTTTAGAGCAATGGGATACAAGATATCTATTGATGATTGCGGGACCGGGATTAACTCTCTTATGAGGATGGTGGAAATTCCATGTGATCAGCTAAAAATCGACAAGTACTTTATTGATCATATCGACCGCCTTGAAAACAGAGAACTGATAAAAGCCATAATTAATTACGCTCATGAGTTAAATAAGACGGTTGTTGCAGAGGGCGTGGAAACTGCAGAACAATTAAAGATTCTAAAAGATATAAAATGCGATATTGTGCAGGGATACTATTACTCTAAACCTTTACTGCCGCATGAATTCGAAAAGTATTATTTTGATTTTTATTTTAAAAAGTATGCGATAGCTAAAAGAATTGAGTTGCCGGAGAGAGCAGCCGTATCTTAATGGTGCTTAATCTTCGTCAAGATTCAGCTAAAAAATTGATGTAAAATCCGGCGAACTAATCTTTTTTATTGACTGCCTGTCCGAACTAATCCCCCAACTGCTCTTGGTCATTCAAGTTGGAAATGTGGTTATTCAGCCCTCTTTTCTGTCTATTTAATTATTCCTTGGAGGATTTATTATTTTTATGTAGAATTTGGAAGACGGTGAAGAAACAGGTTTAGGTAAAGCGACTAAAAAGCTCGATTTAGGGAGGGGCAGGAGAAATCTGATGCAAAAGCTTGCTAAAGCAATGGCCGGATTGTTAGGGAAACAACTACAGACGGATCAGGATCAAATAGAAATATTTGCGTACAGTTTAGAGGTTTTAATGGGCACTGTTTTTGAAATATTTGCAATCATCTTCCTGGCCTTTCTGTTGAACATACTTGGCCCTACCAGTATCTGTTTACTCGTTTTTTGCTCCATCCGTTTTTTGGGGGGCGGAGTGCACTGCAACTCTTACTCTAAATGCCTCGTGACAGCAAGCTTATCCCTCTTAGGCCTCGGCAAATTAGCGTCCTTCCCCCACAGTCAGACTCTGCTAAGCAGCAGCTGGGTATTGGCTTTGCTCCTGAGCATATACGCCGTAAGCCGGTGGCTTCCGGCGGGAACCGTCAAAAAAGTCATCCGGGATGAAGCTTTGAGATTAAAACAAAAGCGGAAAGTATCCGTCCTCCTGGGGATTTGGTTGGTGGCCGCGGCCTTGCTTAGCCATTGTGGATTGGATTCCTACGCTTTGGCCGTGGTTCTGGGAATCTTGAGCAGTTTATTCTTGAGTTCCCCCTGGGGGTACCAAGCGATAAAAATTCTCGATAATTTGAGCGACAAGTTTCTAATCGGCTTTTTGGGAAAGGAGGTGAAATCAGATGTTTAAACGTTTCCAAAATTTAATGTTTTCCACTGCTGCCATCACTCTAATGTTCATCGCTAATATCGGAATCAGCCCCTATTGTTGGTTTGTTATTTACGAACCGGATATGCCAAAAAGCTTACAGAGGTAGACCGTGAATATTATCTTGCTGGAAGATGAGGAATACACCCGAAGGTTTATCAAAAAACTGGTCTTAGAGCATCCGCTGGTAGAAAACGTTCTGGATACACCAAGCGGCAAAGAGGCGGTACGGCTGGCTCAGGAAGCCAAGCCCGATATTGCCCTGCTGGATATTGAACTGAGCCCGGAAGAAAAACTCAATGGTATAGATGTCGCCAGGTTGATCAGTACTTTTAGTCCGGAAACCCATTTTGTCTTTATCACCGGCTATTCTAAATACGCGATTGACTCGTTTGCTGTCCATCCCTATGACTATATTTTAAAGCCGATTAAACGAGAAAAAGTCATGGAGATAATCGGCAATCTGGCCGCTAAGCTAACCAACAAGTCAGCTGACGACTCAAAAAAAACTCCTGCGAAATTAGCAGTTAAAATCAATAATGAAATATTGTTAATTAATCTATCCGACATCCTGTTTATTGAGAAGTTGGAAGGAAGAACCCAAATCCACACTAACCTCAATGTTTATAAAGTACCGCAGAACCTAAATGAGTTAGAAACAAAATTAGAACCCAATTTTCTTAGGGTGCATAAATCTTTTATCGTAAACTCGGATAAAATCAGCAAAATAAAGGAAATCAGCAGCCGCTCCTATGAAATAGGTTTTGATAAATGCTCTAAAGTTGCCCTAATGAGTCGTTACAAATTTGAAGAGCACCGGGCGAAATTTACACCCTCGTAAAGAGGGTCTTTCCTTTCATAGGGCATTAATTTAGATTCACTTGGAATAAATAACCTATTGATTTTCAGTTTTTTATTGCTTTGAGCCTCGATAAACCGGTTTAACCAAAAAGACGGAGGGATATTCCATGGATTTATCTTTAAAGGCAACATTTAAGGATAGTTATACGCCGGATCAGGATTTGAGTCTTACCAAAGGAATCCCGGAGAACCTGAGCCAGCAAGAGGTTAACCTTCTCGAGGGCAATACGGACGGTTATTTTACGCTGGATCAAAACTGGCGGCTAACGGATTTAAATGAAACGGCCGAGCGGATACTTTTTCAAGGTCGGCAGGATATGTTAGGCAAAGTCATCTGGGAAGAAATAATTCCCGCAAACCCGGACCCGGCTGTTTTTATGAAACTATTTACGAATGCCATAAGCCTGAAAAAGCCTTTTCATTTCGAAATACCGACGCGTCCAGACCACCGCTGGCTGGAAATTCACGTCTTTCCAACCCGAGACGGTTTAGCTGTTTTCTTTAGAGATATTACGCAAAGCAAACGGACGGAAGAAGACCTGCGTCTCGCGGAAGAGCGCTTTTCCGGGTTGCTTGATGAGGTAGGCCGTTTAGATCGGCTGGGACTCATCGGAAAAATGACGGGCTGTTTAAGTCACGAAATCAGAAATCCCCTGACTACGGTGAGAGGTTTTCTCCAATTGCTTTCCGGCAAACCCGATCTATCTGAGTATAGAGAATATTTCCAGCTGATGATCGAAGAACTCGACCGTGCCAACGCGATTATCTCAGAATGTCTTTCCTTGGCCAGAAATAATCCTTTAGAGGTCAAGCCCTATAACCTGAATGAAATAATCGAAAAGCTGCTGCCGTTGATTCAGGCGGATGCGCTGATGACCGATAATTATATACAGACAGAACTGCAAAAGATCCCCGACCTGCTTTTAAACAAGTGCGAGATCATCCAGCTCCTGCTGAATCTGGTGCGGAACGGGATAGAAGCGATGACTCCCGGCGGCTGCATAACTATAAAAACTTTTATGGCCGAGGAAGACGTTGTGCTGGCGGTACAAGATCAAGGGACGGGCATCCCCCCGGAGATCTTGCATAAAGTCGGCACCCTCTTTTTCAGCACTAAAGATCAGGGTACCGGCTTTGGCTTGCCGATCTGTCAGAGTATTGCTCAGCGGCATGCTGCTGAGATCGAAATTGAACCCAGCGACACCGGCACCACCTTTTTGGTCCGGTTTAAACGCCAGGCCAACCCGGTAGCCTGAATAAATCTGTTCCGACCTGTCCATTGTCGATATAAAATACCTTCACTGAATGTAAGCGCCTTTGAAATTAGATTTAGCCAGACACCCCCCTATTAACAAATAATCAGGCCGACGGGCTTTCGGTAACGGCAGCCCGCCGGTCTGATTATTTTCCTGGTCAGGTTAATATCCTTACTACTTGTCAGTATAGGTCACCAGGTAAGGGGTTAACTTGGACTTAAGGGGTTCTGGAACATCGATCAGTTTCAGCTGATCTACCTCGAGAATGCCTTCCTCGGAGATTTCTGCATCACTGGCTAATTCAACGATGGTTAAGCCTTGTTTTGACCGCAATTCTTTAATCGTTTTATTTTCCATTTCACGGCGGGTCAACAGGTCTTCCAGGTAGAAAGGCAGCACTGAAACCACGACGTTCCGTTTATGAAACATGGCGTTGGCAATAAACAGACTGGTGTTGTTATGCAGGATGGTCTGCCACCAGCGGGAAACAAAGAAGTGCGGCAATAAAACCGTGATCATGTCCCCTGGTTTGGAGGAGTGCTCCTCGGACTCGATATAATCCGTAAGGGTTTTTATAATTTCCCGGTACGGAGAGTGCTTAATTACCAAGGGGATGTCGGTGTCGAGTTGGGCCCACTTGCGGACTAGCTTAGCGGAGCCCCCTTCCGCAATTTCCACATGAAAAGCCTCTACATTTGGAGTCATGCCCCGCGCATAACGCAGGGCTTTCAGCACCATACTGTTTAGACTGTCAATTGGTACAATAATGTGGTGTTTAAATTCGTATCTTAAACTGATTTTAGGCAGCAATTCGTTGGGGATGTCCAGTTGTTTGGCAACGGAGGCGTAATGCCGCTGAACCCGCAGCATCAAGAAGACGATTACCGGCAGAACCAATAAAACGATCCAGGCGCCATACTTGAACTTGGTTACCGCGATAATCACTACCGTTACAAAGGTTATCAGGGTCCCCAATCCGTTAATGAGGGACTTGTACCGCCAGCCGGGGGATTTTAGCCGAAACCAGCGCACCAGCAACCCGAATTGGGCAATGGTAAAGGATAAAAACACCCCCAGGGCATAAAGCGGGATTAATCTATGGGTATCCCCCTGGAAAATCATAATCAGTAAAGCGGCCATGGAAGCTAAAAAGATAATCCCGTTGGAATAATTAAGCCGATGTCCCCGCATCGCCAACTGACGGGGCGCGTATCCATCTTGGGCGATGATGGACAGGAGGATCGGAAAGCCCGCAAAAGCGGTATTTGCGGCCATCCCCAAAATAATCGCCGTAGTCGTTTGGATCAGATAAAACATGGCCCCGAGGCCGAAAACTTGGATGGCCAATTGGGCCATCACTGTCTGCTGGGGATTGGGTATCACCTGGTAGAGTTTCGCCAGATAAGCGATTCCCCCAAAAGTGATCATAACAGCCGAGGCCAATAAGATGTAAGTCTTTTTGGCGTTTTGCACCGAGGGTTCCCGGAAACTGGGGACCGCGTCGCTGATGGCTTCGACCCCGGTTACGGCGGCGCAGCCGGAAGAAAAGGCCCTGAGTAGTAAAATAAGCGATATGCTCTGCAGACCAACATCAAAGTTCACCGCCGCAGCCGGTACTTGAGGGATTGGCGGATAACCCGCATAATATTTATAAATACCCGTGACGATCAGTGCGAGGGTTGTAAATAGAAAGGCATAGGTGGGAACGCCAAAAAGCTTCGAAGATTCCCGCACCCCCCTTAAATTGCCGATAACCATCAGGATGATGATAATTACCGCAATAATTACGCGGTGGTTAAAAAGCGCCGGAAAGGCTGAGGTGATAGCTGCGGTACCGGCGCTGATGCTCACGGCTACTGTGAGGGTATAATCGATGGCTAAAGCTGCCCCCACTATCAGGCCAAAAACCGGTTTAAGGTTGTCTTTGGCGACAATATAGGCCCCTCCCCCGCCGGGATAGGCTTCGACCGTCTGGCGATAAGAAAGGGTAAGAATGATCAGTAAAATAATTATCGCTCCGGCTACCTTTGGCAGCCACATATAAGAGAGTATTCCAATCGCCGGGACGAGGATATACAAAATCTCCTCAACCGCGTAAGCCACCGAAGAAATAGCGTCACTGGCTAAGATCGGCAATCCCCAAAAGACCCCGAACTTTTCATGCATAAGTTGATTGGTCGCTAATCTTTTGCCCAGCAGCCAACGAAAAAACTGTCTTAACATGTTTTCTGCCCCTTCTTTATATGCTGGAATACGAGCAATATCCCTTGCTTCATAGTTTAGGTTTTTCAATATATTGCTTAGTATACTGCGATTTTAAAAAAAGGGAATATCTAATTCTATTTTTTGCTAAATTCTTTTAGGAATTCTTGTCCCTCCCTATTCCTGCGACCTAATCAAAAATGGACCTAACGGGACTAAGCCCAACATTGTATCAGCGCTTAATTTTAATTTGCCCGGCTTCTTTCGTACTCTTTCGCAGGGTTTAATTCTTGGCTATACTATGATTAGACCGGGTTTGAACGTGAAAAAGGAGGGAATCCAAATAGGCGGGCAACTCTTTTTTTATACAACCGATCTGGGAAGCATCGGGATTGCGGAACAGGAAAACACACTCACCGATCTCTATTTTCCTGGTGAGGTTGTCCCAAAGAATTTGCGCGTGGCAGAAACTGCGGTTTTAGAGGAAGCTGGCAATCAATTGCGGGCTTATTTAGCTGGCCGGCTACAGAATTTTACGCTCCCTCTGGCCCCAGCCGGCACTGCGTTTCAACAAAGCGTATGGGAAAAACTCTGCGCCATTCCCTACGGCGAAACGCGCAGCTACCGGGAAATAGCGCAAAGTCTTGGCAAACCTGGAGCCGCCCGAGCGGTAGGTCAGGCTAACCATAACAATCCGCTTCCCATATTTATTCCTTGTCATCGGGTGATCGGGGCCAGCGGAAAACTAGTTGGCTACGGGGGAGGGCTGCACCTTAAGGAATATCTGTTAAGGCTGGAAAGCGCAAAAATTCGCTGGTAAGCGCTCTGGGAAAACTCAACTGCTCATCAGTTCCCGGAGAGTATTCAAAGCCTGACGTTCAATCCGGGAAATCTGTACCTGCGAAAGACTGAGCACCTTGGCTACTTCAGTCTGGGTTTTATCCTCAAAGAAGCGCATCCGAATAACCTGCTGATCTCTTTCCGACAGTTTGTCTAAAACTTCCCGGAGGGCAATATTCTCCATCCAGGCGGTTTCCAGACCCCCTTCCGATTTGAGTTGATCCAGCAGGTAGATCGGGTCTCCATCATCCTGAAACAGGGTTTCGTGAATCGAGGCGGGCTGCTGCAGGGCCTCGATGGCAGTTACCAATTCCTCCCGGGGCAGTTCCATGGCTTCGGCAATCTCCCCAATCGTCGGCTCCCGTCCTTTCGCCCGGGTTAACTCTTCTTTGACCCGCGGCACGCGAAAAGCGACTTCTTTTAAGGAACGGGATACTTTAATCGAATGGTCGTCCCGCAAGAAGCGGCGGATCTCGCCAATGATCATGGGTACCGCGTAGGTGGAAAATTTAACGTTAAAGCTGGAATCAAATTTTTCAATCGCCTTAATCAGACCAATCGTGCCGATCTGAAATAAATCTTCTTCCTCGTAACCCCTATGGTGAAAACGCTGCACCAGATTAAAAACCAGACGGAGGTTGCAGTTAACCAGTTTCTCCCTGGCTTCCTGATCCCCGGCCTGGGCAAGGGGCATTAATTCCGCCACCTCGGCATCAGTCAGCCGGGGAAAACGGGGTAAGTTCATCTCTGATAGGCGGGTACTCATCATCCACCCCCGCCCTAATGTTCCGCGGCAATTGACAGGGGGGTTACTTTAACCGTTTTTCGCAGATAAATCTGCGTGCCCTGATTTACCGCCGATTCCACCTTAACCTCATCCATGAACGACTGCATAAAAGAAAAACCCAGCCCCATGCGGTCACTGCAGGTGGTATAGGCGGGCTGCATAGCTTGCTCAATATTGGCAATACCAACTCCCGTATCTTCTACCCGAACTTCCAATCGGCCCTCCCCGATCGAAGCCCAAATCCCCACGGTCCCTCCCGGCTGGTTTTGATAACCATGAATGATCGCGTTAGATACCGCTTCCGAAACA
>CAZKWP010000040.1:11106-16153 GCA_964556555.1 uncultured Syntrophomonadaceae bacterium | reverse complement strand
CGGGCTTTTACCCAAGACGATGCCCATATTTTTGCCCTGAAATCCCAGATGATTCAGGAGATTAAAGGGGTTATCGAGCTGATTGATCAGGTCTACCGCGTTTTCGGTTTTACTTACCATGTGGAATTGTCGACCCGGCCGGAAAAATCCATGGGCTCCGCGGAGGATTGGGAACAGGCAACCGACGCTTTACGGACGGCCATGGAAGAAAAGGGCATGAATTATAAGGTGAATGAAGGGGACGGCGCTTTCTACGGCCCCAAGATTGACTTCCATCTGCGTGATTCCATCGGCCGGACTTGGCAGTGCGGAACGGTGCAGCTGGATTTCCAAATGCCCGAAAAGTTTGATCTTACCTATATCGGCGAAGACGGTCAGCGGCACCGCCCGGTAATGATCCATCGGGTGGCTTTTGGCAGTATTGAGCGGTTTATCGGTATCCTGATAGAACACTATGCCGGCGCTTTTCCAGCTTGGCTGGCCCCGGTACAAGCCCGGGTAATCCCAATCACGGAACGCCATCATGCTTACGCGCGCCAGGTACAGGCAGAACTCGCGGCTCAGGGTTTTCGGATGGAAATCGATGACCGGAGTGAAAAGGTGGGTTATAAGATTCGGGAGGGTCAACTGGCCCGAATTCCGTACTTGTTGGTAGTGGGCGATAAAGAACAGGAAAACGGCACCGTTGCTGTGCGCGACCGGGTGCAGGGGGATCTGGGGGCCATGACCCGGGAAGCGTTTGCCCAGCGTTTAGATGGGGAACGCACCTGGAAACCGGCGGAATAAGCTTAATAAATAACCACTAAAGTCTAATTAGATAAGCAATTCTTTGTGAAATAAATCATTTGTCCACTCAGTGGACAAGGGAATTAATTTTAGGGTTAAAGTGGTTCCAGAACCAATTTGATAGCTTACTCTTTAAACTGCTTGGCTTATAATTTCATGATGATATCTAGAAAGATTAATCTTAAGTTGACAGGCTTCGAAACTGTTGATATAATTACTCTGTTAAAAAGCGATTAAAGTTTAGGTATCATTAAGCAGAAGCCATCCGCTTCTCACCTTACAGCGCTTCTAAGCTGCGGTTAAGGTATTATGATCGTACAACCGGATTTTTATAAATCAGGCTGGAGTATGTATTTAGCGGGTGGAGTTTTCCTCCCGTTTTTTATTTTCGGGAAAGTATTGGTATTTACGTATTTTGGGTGGAGGTGGAGACACATCAGCAAAGACCTGCGAATTAACGAGGAGATCCGGGTGCGGGAAGTTCGCTTGGTGGGGGAGACCGGCGAGCAGTTGGGTATATATCAGATTAAAGATGCCCTGCGGGAAGGGCTGGAAAAAGGTTTGGATTTAGTGGAGGTAGCCCCTAATGCTAAGCCGCCGGTTTGTCGGTTAATGGATTATGGGAAGTACCGCTATGAGCAATCCAAACGGGAACGAGAATCCCGCAAGAAACAAAAAATCGTCACGGTTAAAGAGGTTAAAATCAGGCCGAAAATCGATGACCACGATCTGGAATTCAAAACCAAGAACGCCGAACGCTTTTTGAAAGATGGGGACAAGGTAAAGGTCACGGTTATGTTTCGGGGCCGGGAAATTACCCGGCCAGTATTAGGCAAGGCGCTTTGCGAACGGATGGCCGAACTCTTAAAAGACACGGCCAACGTGGAAAAAGAAGCCAAGCTGGAAGGCCGGAATATGATTATGATCCTTTCGCCCAAACACGATTCGGAGCGGGCGCAAGTTTAATATTGCTCGAGATGCATTAATTTAATCTCTTGAGATTTGTTAATTTCAGCATAAACAGGTTTCCGATTAAATGTCGAGAGGAGGAGCGTAAGTGCCTAAAATTAAAACCCATCGAGGAGCAGCCAAGCGGTTCACTAAAACAGCCTCGGGGAAAATAAAACGTGCCAAAGCTTATAAGAGTCACATCCTGGAAAAGAAATCCGCTAAGCGTAAGCGCAACCTGCGCCAGGGAACGATGGTCAGCAACGCTGATGCCCACAAGGTAGCCCGGCTGATTCCTTACGTTTAGATTGCCGAAATATATCATCGCAAATTAAAGGAGGTACCGCCCCATGCCTAGGGTTAAGCGGGGTCCAGTTGCCCATCGCAGACACAAAAAGGTATTGAAACTAGCTCGCGGTTATCGGGGGGCTAGATCAAGATCTTATACTATTGCCAGTCAACAATTACTTAAATCTTTAAGTTATGCATACGCCCATCGTAAAGATAAGAAGAACGATTTTCGGAAGCTTTGGATTACCCGGATCAATGCGGCGGCCCGCTTAAACGGAATTTCCTACAGCCGGTTAATGTTTGGGCTGAAACAAGCGGGCATTGAGATCAACCGCAAGATGCTGGCCGAGCTGGCGGTTAATGACTTACCCGGTTTTGGCAAATTAGTCGATGTAGCCAAACAAAACCTCAGCTAGCGGTTAATGGGTTGATTTTTAACTGTTGATTTATTATTGATAAGCAGGATTATGTTTGAGCCAGAAGCAGCGCTTCTGGCTTATAATTTAGTTAAAGTCTGTTGAAAAGTCTAGGCTGGAGGGGAGACCCGAAAGTGGAACACCTGACTTCCCGTCAAAATGGCTTAATTAAATATGTACGCTCCCTCGCTCAGCGTAAAGTGCGGGAACGGGAACACTGTTTCGTGGCTGAAGGCGTCCGTTTGCTGGAGGAGGCTCTGCAGACGATGGAAAAAGGAGGCCCGTATAGCCTGGAAACGGTTTTGGTATCCGAAGAATTGAGGCAAAACGAACGGGAGCAGCGGTTAATTAAAGCGCTGCAGACCGCCGGGGTCAAGCTTTGCTCGGTTTCCGCCGGGATTATGGAGAGCCTGGCTGATACGGTCAGTCCGCAGGGTGTGCTGGGCGTAGTGCGCCGTACTCCGCTTAAACCGGGGCTGCCGCCAGAAGATCCCGCTAAAAATTTTGCCCCAGGTCCGCCGTTAATTTTAATTTTGGACCGGATTCAGGACCCCGGCAATTTAGGGACTCTGGTGCGTACTGCGGAAGCCGCGGGAGTGACGGCAGTCTGGTTGCTTAAAGGAACAGCGGATCCGTTTAGCCCCAAGGTGCTTCGGGCGACAATGGGCTCCATTTTTCGGGTGCCAATCGTAACCGAGGTGGAAGCCCATGCAGTGCGGGAATTAAGGAATCAAGGAGTCAGCTTGCTGGCTGCCGGGGTAGAGAAAGCAGCCTTGCCTTATTATGAAGCTGATTTTTCTAAGCCGCTGGCACTGGTTTTAGGGAATGAAGCAAATGGTTTAGCTGATTGGCTGAAAATGGCGAGCGACCAACTGGTAACCATTCCGCTGGCCGGCGCAGCCGAATCCCTAAACGTGGCGGTTGCCGGAGCGGTGATCCTTTTTGAAGTTCGCCGGCAGCGTCAAGCCAAATAACTTGAATTTGCTTTAAGCCTTATGCTATAATCAAGCCAAACAAGATCCTCAAGGGAATAGGGAAAGGTGTGGTAGTTCCATGCTCCCAGCCGAGTTTTTTTGGAGGATTTTTGAGACTACTGGTTCGGTGCTCGCCTACATCATGTATCGGAAGCTGACTATTCAGTAGCACCATCAGGATCCAAAAAATAAAATGTAATGCGTGGGACTAGTACCCGGAGGGAAGCTTGCAGGGAGAGGACTTCATGACTGCGAAGGTTCTTAAGCCTAAATCCAGGGAATTCACCCACAAACAGCGGATTGAAGGGTTCTTGCCTTAAGGGCAGGAATTTGGTAGGTCTGGCCGGAGGTTCCCACCGTTATCTGGAGAAATTATTGGAGTGGATCTAGAAGCTTCGGCATTTTCTTCTAGATTAAGCAGGGTGGTACCGCGGAAGTTTAACTTTAGCTTTCGTCCCTTAGGGACGAAAGTTTTTATTTTTATAGGGAAGATAGGAGGTTGGATTAGCCTTGTACGAGCAGATGCAAAAGATTCAGCGGGAGGCAGGGGAACTGATTCAAGCCGCAGCGGACCTGCCAAGTCTAAATGAGATTCGCGTCCGTTTTCTCGGCAAAAAAGGCGAGTTAACTCAAGTGTTACGGGGGATGGGCAAATTATCCGAGGAAGAAAGGCCCTTGGTGGGAAAACAGGCGAACGAAATCCGGGATCATCTTGAGGCTCAGCTGCAGGAAAAAACCACTCATCTGAAACTCGCCGAAAAAATGCTTAACCTTAAACAGGAATCCCTGGATGTAACTCTGCCCGGACGGCGAATTCAGCTGGGCCGGAAGCATCCGCTGACCCAAATAATGGATGAGATCAAGGGAATCTTTTTAGGTATGGGCTTTGAAATTGTGGAGGGTCCGGAGGTAGAACTCGATTATTATAATTTCGAGGCTTTGAATGTTCCCAAGGAACACCCGGCGCGGGATATGCAAGATTCATTCTATATAACGCCGGAGGTGCTGCTGCGCACCCATACTTCTCCGGTGCAGGCGCGCATTTATGAAGCCCGGGTACCAGAGCTGCCGATTCGGGTTATTGCCCCGGGCAAGGTGTACCGGCGGGATGATGATGCAACCCATTCGCCTATGTTTCAGCAAGTAGAGGGATTTGTGATCGATCAGCAGGTGAGTTTGGCTGATTTAAAGGGCACCTTACTGGCCTTTGTTCGTCAGATGTTTGGCCAGGATCGGGAAATTCGCCTGCGGCCAAGTTTTTTCCCGTTTACTGAACCGAGCGCGGAGGTGGACGTGTCCTGTGTCATGTGTAACGGAGCCGGTTGTAGGGTCTGTTCGCACACCGGCTGGCTGGAGATTTTAGGCGCCGGGATGGTTCATCCCAAGGTGCTTGAGATGTCGGGTTATGATTCCGAAAAGGTTTCCGGTTTTGCTTTTGGCATGGGGGTTGAACGTATAACCATGCTGAAATATGGCATTGACGATTTGCGCTTATTCTTTGACAATGACCTGCGCTTTTTAAGCCAGTTTTAATTCAGTTGAATTATTTTCGAAGGAGGCCCTGGCATGCGAGTTCCCCTTAATTGGTTAAAGGAATATGGTTCAACTATTACGTTTGGTAATATGCCTACT
>CAZKWP010000040.1:0-11096 GCA_964556555.1 uncultured Syntrophomonadaceae bacterium | reverse complement strand
ATATGTAGATCTAAAGATTTCCCCGGAAGAGCTGGCCCGGCAGTTAACCATGGCCGGGATCGCGGTGGAAAATATAGAGCGTTTCTCGGAAACGGAAGTGGTACTGGAACTGGAGTTGACTCCCAACCGTTCGGACTGTCTCGGGTTGATGAATGTCGCCCGGGAGGTGGCGGCAGTTACCGGAAGCCGGCTGCATCTCCCGGAGATTAAGTTCCCAGAAATAGCGGAGCCGATTGACGCTCTGGCAACGGTGGAGATTCAAGCCCCGCACCTTTGCGGCCGTTATCTGGCCCGGGTGATCCGGAATGTGCGGATCGGCCCGTCGCCGGCCTGGATGCAGGAGCGTTTACAGGCTGCCGGAATCCGACCGATCAATAACCTGGTTGATGTGACCAATTACGTAATGTTTGAAACCGGGCAGCCGCTGCATGCCTTTGATTACGATACGGTTGAGGCGCACCAGGTAATCGTCAGGCAGGCCCGGCCCGGGGAAAAGTTGATTACGCTTGATAAAATCGAACGGGATCTAGAACCCGAGATGTTAGTCATCGCTGATGCGGTTAAAGCAATGGCCATGGCTGGGGTTATGGGCGGATTGGAGACAGAGGTCACCGAAAAGACCCAGACGATTTTGCTGGAATCCGCTTATTTTGACCGAGTGAGTATCCGCCAGACCTCACGTAAATTAGGCCTTAGATCCGAGTCTTCCATTCGTTTTGAAAAAGGAACGGACGTGGAAGGGGCCAGGATGGCTGCGGATCGGGCAGTCCAGTTGATTGCGGAAATGGGCGCGGGCAGCCCGGTGGCCGGAGCGATCGATTGTTACTTAAATCCGCGGCAGCCCTTAAATCTTTCGCTGCGGGTTTCCCGAACCAACGCTATGCTGGGTACGAACCTCAGGCTTGAGGAGATTCAGGAGATTCTGAGCAGGCTGCAGCTGTCTCCGAAGGTTGAGGATGCGGACCGGATCGTGGTGCAGGTTCCCAGCTACCGCGGGGACCTGGAACGAGAGATCGATTTGATTGAAGAGGTAGCCCGGCTATACGGTTACGATCAGATCCCCGCTACCCTGCCGAGCGGCGGGACAACACAGGGGGTCAAAACCGAGCGCCAGAAGGCGGAGGATAAAACCCGGCAGATTCTGACCGCCTGCGGCTTAAACGAGGTGATTACCTTAACTATGGTAAGTCCCCGGGTTTTTGACCGCATTGCTCTGCCTCCAGAGAATCAGTTAAGGCAGACTCTGGTTTTAGTGAATCCCTTAAATGAAGAACAAAGCGTTTTACGCACCATGCTGATTCCAAACCTTTTGGAAGTTGCGGCGCGGAATTACAGCCGCCGGGTAACCGATCTGGCTATTTTTGAGCAGGGCCGCGTGTTTTATCCGCGAGCCGAAGCGAGTGCGGAAGTGCTCCCGGAGGAGCAGTTGCAGGTCGCCGGTTTAACTATGGGTGATTATTTGCCCGGCTGGAGTTCTACGCCGCAGACCATGGATTTCTTTTACCTCAAAGGCGTGGTAGAGGAACTTTTAATCAACCTGGGTGTTAAATCTTTCCGCTTTGCGGCAGCTTCTCTGGGACCGACCTTTCACCCTGGCCGGAGTGCTGAGGTGTATGGAGCCGAGGCTAGATTCGGTTTACTGGCGGAGATTCACCCGGATGTGTTGGAAGAGTACGGGATTCCCAAACGGGCCTGGGTATTCCAGTTGAACCTGGAACGGGTGTACGCGGAAATGGAGGGAGTCAAACGATATGCGGGGTTAACCCGGTATCCGAGTGTGCAGCGGGATTTAGCCTTGGTTATTCCGGATGATTTACCGGCTGCCGGTATTGAAGCGAAGATCCGCGAAGCCGGGTATCCGCTGCTGAGTCAGGTATCGCTGTTTGATGTGTATCGCGGCAAACCGATTGCGGAAGGCCGCAGAAGCCTGGCCTATTCTCTGGTATACCAAGCCCCGGGTCGAACCTTGACCGACGATGAAGTGAACAAAAAGCAGGAGCAGGTCCGGGCGGCTTTGGCAGAGGATCCGCGGGTTGAACTGCGCTAAGGATTAATTGCCGGCTTAAAGTTGAATGAGCCTCTGATTTAGCGGAGTCCCTGATTTTACCGAGCCCCTGATTAGCTTTGATCGGGGGCTTTGTTGTTTTGGTTGATCAACCGGGTTTATTCCGGCGCTGCATTTCGGTCGCTGTTTCTTCCCCCGATTCTATCGTGGAAATGCGTTCAGCCCAATTAGGTTGGTTTTAATGGATAACGAATCCTTTTATCCTGGATTAAAGAGGATTTAGGCGGTTTATGTTGAAAACATTTATAAAATGTATAATTGTTGCAGGGGGGCGAAACCGTGAGAGTTTTACCGAAAAAGCCGGATAATCAGTCGCGGGTTGAAGTAAAAATATACGGGGAAGAATATATTGTGAAGGGGAATGCTACCCGGGAGCATATTGAAAAGATTGCTCAGCAAGTTGACCAAAAAATGGTGCAAATCGCCCACCGCAATCCGCATCTTTCCCAAGCTAGGGTAGCGGTCCTTACCGCCCTGAATTTGGCCGACGAATTAAATCACCTGCAAGAGGATTATGATAATTTAATCAAACTATTAGAAGACGAGAAACCGGCCGATGAGGTATAATTGAGGGTATTGGATCACCTTGGTTTTAAGGGAGAGAAACGATTGAACAAGAACCGTTACGGGTTGACGATTGGGATTTTGCTCCTTGGGTTATTGCTTCTGCTAGTCCAGGACTATGTAGTCAGCTGGGGCAAAAACAAGCCGATAAACGAGTTAAATGCTTCGACCATTCCCGCGGTTAATTTCCTGAAGGCTAACCCCGTCGGGGAGGAGATTGAGGAAAACCAAATTCCCGGCAGTGATATGATGCTCTCAAGGGTTACCAAAGCACGGTCAGGGCCGGACCAGTCCCAGCAGGGTCTTTTTACCAATCCGGTTACAACCAGGCGACTGGCTTTATTGCGCCTGGAGGATATCGGGCCGGGAGGCAATTACAGCACCCTTGAGGATTTAGGCCGATTAAGGGCAGTCATTGACTATTTGGATATAGAAGGCATTCCTTTTCAAGTTACAGCAGTTCCTCGCTATATGCAGCTGAAACCAGACGGAACTTGGGAGGATCGGGGTCTGGACGATTTTTTGTTATCCCCGGAATCTCAAGCTTTTGTGCACTTACTTTATTATATCCAGTCACGGAGAGGGGTGGTGGGGATTCATGGATATTCCCACCAGTATGGTTCGGTAAAACGACCTGACAATTTTCAGGATACCTTCGTGGGTAATGAATTTGCCGTAAATGGAGCGGAGGATTCGACCAGTTTGGACTACGCCCGGGAGAGGTTTGAGCTAAGTTTAAATGCTTTGGAAAATATCGGCATCCAACCCGCGTTTTGGGAGACGCCGCATAATGTCGCCACTCCGCAGCAGCAAGATGTATTTCGTTCCGGGATCGGCATTCAGTATGAGTCTTTACAGAAAAAAGATGAAAAGCCGGTCTATCTGACCAACCAAAATTCCTTTGGGTCCCCAACCCAAGGCTCCGTATACATACCTACCCCCCTTTATTATATCGAAGGGGGGGCAAAAAGTTCGGCCATGGTCGATTCGCTTATCAAGCGATTGCCCTTCTTTAATGGGGTGGCTAGTTTTTTCTATCATCCTTTTTTAGAATTTAGCTTTTTAGAACCGGTCCTCGATGAAGAGGGGCAACCGGTAATCGTGGACGGATTGCCTCTTTACGTGTACCAAGCGGATAAAACCTCCTATTTAAAACGAATGGTAGACGGCTTAAAGGATAATGGTTATAGCTTTGTCAGCATTCACGACCTGATTCCCTTTACCCCGGGGCACCGCGTCAGTCTGACCGGATCCACTCCCAACCCTAACGCGGTATTGACCGGGGATTTTGACGGGGACGGTGTGGATGAATTCGCCGATTACAACGGCCGGCAGGTGTCCGTGGTGGAGTATGATTCCCGGCTGCCCCGTTACCGAAATGACGTCTCGCAGTCGGTTTGGCTGGATGAACTGGAGGAATACGGCACTCTCAAACTATTAGTGGGGGATTTTAATAATGATGACCGGGATGACCTGCTCCTCTACAATCAGGCGGAGGGTAACTGGTGGGTAGCCCAAAGTAAAGCAGACCGATCTTTTTCAACTCCCGAGGCCTGGCTGGTCGGCTGGGGGAAAGGAACGGAGTGGGCACCTTATACGGGTGACTTTAACGGCGATGGACTAAACGACCTGCTGGTTTATTCCCAGAAGGATAACCATTGGCAAACCGCCATATCGGCTAAACATTGGGCTGTCCCGCAAAACGCTTCTTTCAGCAGCACAGAAACCAGTTATAGTTATTTAGCGATTGCGGATACTAATGGGGATGGCAGAGATGACCTGATTTCTTATAGTCCCTCCCGCGGCTTGGTCCAGGTGACCTTGAGTCAGGGCTTGTTTTTTGATCAGCCGCAAACCTGGCTAAAAGGCTGGATCACCGGGAAAAATTTCCAAATGGGGGATGTTAATGGGGATGGCTTAGCGGACGTGGTTTTAAACAACCCGGTGGACGGAATGTGGTTTTTGGGGATTTCTTTAGGGAACCGTTTTATTCCGCAAAGCACCACCTTTGGGCCCTGGTCTGCGGGCATGAATCGGGACGGGCTGCTGGGGGATTTTGACGGCAACGGCAAAACGGATATCGGTTCTTGGTACCATTCCGCGGAAGCGGGCGGGGACTGGGTCGATATAGCTTACAGTTACCAAAGGTAGCAAGTTTAGTAGGAGGCAAGATTATGAAGCTGCGGGAGATTTACGAACAGGCAATTCAGTTGGGCATCGAAGCCGATGTCCGGGGAGAAGTCGAAATAAAACGGTTATTGGAGCAAAATCAAAAAGAATATCAGGAATTAAAAGGGGAAGACAAACCTTTCTATGACCAGGATCGTCTGTTCAATCCTTTCGGCGATACCCGCGTGCTCCACGGAGACGGGGAGCAGGAGATTAAGACGGTTTTAACCGGGATTGACATGGAGGTTGGGGAGGTCCTTTTGGCGGATCGCCTGCGCGAGAAAGGGCGGGGGATTGATTTGATCCTTGCCCATCATCCGGAAGGGAAAGCCCTGGCCGCGCTGCATGAGGTGATGCATCTGCAGGAGGATATGCTCTATTCTCTGGGGGTGCCGATCAATGTGGCGGAAGGGGTAATGGCCAGCCGGATTTCGGAAGTGCAGCGGGGAATCATGCCGCTGAATCACAACCGGGCGGTTAATGCGGCGCAGATTTTGGATCTGCCCATGATGTGCGTACACACACCTGCGGATAATCTGGTGGTTCGTTACCTAGATCAGCTGTTTGCGGAAAAACAGCCGTTTACCGTAGGAGAAGTAGTGGCGGCCCTTAAGGCCATCCCTGAATATCAGGAAGCCAGAAAAGTAAAAGCCGGACCGGAAATAACCGTTGGTTCGGAAAAAAGGCGGGCTGGCAAGATCTATGTAGATATGACCGGGGGAACCAGCGGAGCGGAAGTGGTTTATGAGAAGCTGGCGGCCGCCGGGGTCGGTACGATTATTGGGATGCATATGCCGGAAAAACACCGGACCGAAGCCGAGAAACACCATCTAAATGTAATCATTGCGGGGCATATTGCCAGTGACTCCTTAGGCCTGAATCTGTTCCTCGATTCCCTGGAAAAGAAGGGACTGGAGATAATTCCTTGTTCCGGACTGATTCGGGTACGCCGGGTTTAACGCTTATGGCTGCTTAAAGCCCTCTAAACAGATGGATTGACGGTTCTTTCAGGATCGGACAGCGCAACCAGTTTGCAGGCGGGTTGCGCTATCGTTTGTCGGAAAGACAATTAACAATTGTGAATATTGGAGGAAGCAGACCAAATGAGACCACGTCACACCGAAGGGCCAGAAGATAAAGAAAAAAGCCGCAGCCGGGATTTCAAATCCCGGCCGGAGCTGCTGGCCCCGGCCGGTGAGTTTGCGGCGCTTAAGGCTGCCGTGGAAAATGGAGCGGATGCGGTATACCTGGGGGGCAAGAGTTTTAGCGCCCGGGCTTCAGCCGCTAATTTTACCCGGGAGGAACTGCTCGACGCTGTGGATTATGCCCATCTGCGCGGCGTCAAACTTTATGTGACTCTAAACACCCTGATTGATAACCAAGAATTGGGCGAGGCTCTGGAATATGCGTATTTCCTGCAGCGGATTGGTGTGGATGCCCTGATCATACAGGATTTGGGTTTACTCTTTAAGCTGCGGCAGGTGCTGCCGGAATTAAAGCTGCATGCCAGTACCCAGATGACGATTCATAATGCGGAAGGGGTCCGTTTCCTCGAAAAATGGGGTCTTAAGCGGATAGTTTTGGCCCGGGAGGTTTCCCTGGAGGAGATTCGGCAAATCCGGGAGCAAACCGATTGTGAACTGGAGATTTTTATACACGGAGCTTTGTGCATTTCTTATTCAGGTCAGTGCCAACTAAGCAGTCTGATTGGCGGCCGCAGCGGAAATCGCGGGCGGTGCGCGCAGCCTTGTCGCATGGTTTATGGGCTCGAGCAGGGGGAAGCGGCAGCAAAGCCCCTGGTCAAGGGGCCGGCGGCCGGCGACAGCTACCTGCTGAGCACCCGGGATTTGAATACGCTTAAACTTTTACCGCAAATAGTGGCGGCCGGGGTCGCTTCCCTCAAAATTGAAGGAAGGATGAAGCGCCCCGAATATGTGGCTACCGTAGTTCGGACGTATCGGGAGGCGCTCGACCGGCTTTTGGCGAATCCCGCGGCTTACGAGGTCTTTCCCGAAGAAGAACGGGTCTTAGAACAGATTTTTAATCGGGATTTTACGCCCGGTTACCTGTCTGGCAATCCGGGGGGCGATCTGATGAGTTATCAGCGTCCAAACAACCGGGGCCTATACCTGGGCCGGGTGGTGGACTATATTCCCCAGACTAAGCTGGTTCGGGTTAAGCTGGAGGAGACGCTGCGTTTGGGCGATGGTTTAGAGGTTTGGGTAACCCGGGGCGGGAGACAGGGCCTCAAAGTGGAGCAAATATCCGTGCAGGGTGTCTTTCGGGAGGCAGCCTACCCAGGGGAAGTGGCGGAGCTTAAAGGCGACTTGGCTGCGCACGCGCGCCCGGGAGACCGGGTCTTTAAAACCCATGATGCGCAGTTGATGGAACAAGCACAGCAGTCGCTTCGGGGAACGCAGCGCCGGGTGCCTTTGCGGTTTATAGTCCGGGCTGCAATTGGGGAACCGCTGGTGCTGGAAGCCAGGGACCAGGACGGCAACTACGCCCGGGTGGCAACTGACTTTATTGGCGAAGCAGCGCAGCGTTTTCCCTTAACCCCGGAATCCGTTCGTGCGCAGCTAGACCGACTGGGCACTACGGTGTTCAGTTTGGCGGAAATAGAATTTGATCTGGCCCCGGGAGTGATGGTGCCAGTCAGCGCGATTAACCAAGTCCGGCGTAAGCTGATTGCGGATCTGGAGGCTCAAAGACTGGATGCGGCCAGGGGCCCCGCCGTTTCCCAGGCGGAGTTTGAGCGCCGTTTAGCTAATTCGCGGCGGATAAGCTGGAGCCGGGAGAAAGGGAATGCGTTTTCCCAGAGTGTGCGCGGTTTAACGAAAGAAACGGAATTTAACCGGCCCAAGCTTTCGGTGGCGGTAGGGGACTATGAAGCGGCTTGGGCTGCGGTCCAGGCGGGAGCGGACCAAATTTACCTGCCGGAGCATACCTGGCGCAGCAAAATCTCTGCAGATAAGCAGTGGCGGGAAAAACTCCTGGAAAGTAAACCGCAGTTTTCAAACGTTCGCTTAATCGCTGTGGTGCCGCGGTTGTTTTTTGCCGGGGAGCGGGAGCAAATCTTAAGACAGATTGCCTTTTGGGAGCAGGAACATCCCGGGGTTTTGTCGGGTTGGCTGGTCGGCAATCCTGGCGGGCTGCAGCTGTTAAGCGAAGCCGGGTTTATTTATGCGGATTATTCCTTAAACTGTTTCAACCGGTACGCGGTGCAGGGACTGCTTGAACTTAAGCTGCACCAGATTACCCTTTCCCCGGAACTTAATTACGAACAGCTTAAACGGTTGGATACCCCGATGGAGCAGCTGGAGGTCATGGTTCACGGAGCCTGGCCGCTGATGGTTTCCGAACACTGTGTCGTGGGCGCCCGGCAGGGTAACTGCACTGGGCAAAAGAATTGCCAGGCAGCTTGCCGGGGGCAGCAGTTTTACCTGCGGGATCGCCTGGGCTATCGTTTCCCGCTGGAAATGGACGAACACTGCCGCATGTATATTTATAATCCCAAAACTTTGGATTTGCTCGACCAACTGGAACGGGTGTCAGAACTGGGCGTAGGTTCGGTTCGGCTGGAGGTGCGGCGGGAAGCGGCTCCTTATGTCCAGCAGGTCGTGCAGATCTACCGGCAAGAATTGGACCGGCTGTCAGGGGTTCGGGGTAAAGGCCGCGCGGCAAAGGCTGAGCCGGGATTTGTCCCTTTGGCGGAAAACCGGGAAAAGCTGCTGCGGCTGAATACTGCGGGATTAACCCGCGGACATTTTTACCGCGGGGTTATCTCGGAAGATTGAGCAGCAGCTGGGAGGGCGGTGATCTGAATGCAAGAGCGAGTTCTGCAAAAACTAGAGTTTGATAAAGTAATCGAGCTGTTGCTCGGTTGTTGTACCTGCAGCCTCGGTCAGGAGAAGGTGCAGGTTTTAATTCCGTCAACCAGCTTAACGGAAATTGAATGTTGGCAGCAGGAGACGTCGGAAGCGAAAGAATTACTCCGGAAAGAACCGCTGGTGCCGCTGGGCGGAATTTGGAACATTCGGGCTTCCCTGTGGAAAGCCGAAATGCAGGGAACCCTTGACCCGCATGAATTGCTGGAGGTGGGTTCCACCCTGGCGGCAAGTCGGAGGTTAAAACAATTTTTAGTTTCCCGGGTTGATGAGGATTCCCGGCTGGGCCAGCTGTCCGCGGCCTTAGGGTCATTCCCGGGCATCGAACGCCGGATTGAGGAGTGTATCGGCGATGAAGGCGAAGTCAAAGACTCGGCTTCCCCAACCCTCCTTCGGATTCGTCGGCAATTGCTCACCCTGCAGACCCGGGTGCGCGACAAATTAGACAGCATATTACGGCAGACAGAACTGCAGAAATATTTGCAAGAGGCGATTATTACGATTCGCGGGGACCGCTATGTGGTGCCGGTGAAACAAGAATACCGGCATCAATTCCCCGGCCTGGTGCATGACCAATCGGCCAGCGGGGCTACGGTGTATATCGAGCCTTTGGCGGTCGTACAAATGAGCAATGAAATCCGGCGGTATAAAGCCGAAGAACGGGAAGAGATCAACCGGATTCTCCAGGAACTTACGCAAGCGGTGGGGACGCAGGCCCCAGAAATTCAGACCACCCTGGAGGGTTTGGCCCAGTTGGATTTCGCCTTGGCCAAGGGGAAGTTGAGCCAGCGGCAGGACGGGATTGAACCGCGGCTGAATGACCAAGGCTGGCTGCAGATTCGTTTGGGCCGGCATCCTTTGCTGGCGGGCAAAGCCGTACCCCTCTCGGTGAGTCTCGGGCAGGACTACGACATTTTAGTCATTACCGGGCCAAATACGGGCGGCAAAACCGTAGCCCTTAAAACCATCGGTTTACTTACCTTAATGGCCCAGGCCGGGCTGCACGTACCGGCGGATGAAGGAACCGGGATTAGTGTGTTTGAACAGGTTTTTGTAGATATCGGCGATGAGCAGAGCATCGAACAATCTTTAAGCACTTTTTCTTCCCACATGACCAACATTGTTGACATCTTAAACCAAGTCAATGATCACAGCCTGGTTTTGCTGGATGAACTGGGAGCGGGTACCGACCCTTCGGAAGGGGCGGCGCTGGCGATTTCCATCCTGGAGTATTTATTGGAGCGCCGGGTGCGCACCGTGGCCACGACCCACTACAGTGAACTGAAAGCCTTTGCTTATAAATGGGACCGGGTCGAGAACGCCTCGGTGGAGTTTAATCTGGAAACCCTGCAGCCTACCTACCGGCTTTTGACCGGTTTGCCCGGCAAGAGTAATGCCTTTGAAATAGCCGCACGGATAGGGTTAAAGCCGTGGATTGTGGAACGGGCCCGCAGCTACATTTCGGCGGAGGAGCTGGAGGTCGGGGATTTAATCCAAGACTTGAAAGAGTCGCAAATAAAGAGCGAGGCGGAACGCAAAGAAGCGGAAAAACTCCGTTTAATGCAGGAAAACCAAGGAAGGGAACTGCGGCTGCGGCAGGAAGCCTGGCAAGAAAAAGAAACCCGACTGCTGCAAAGGGCACAGGCTGAGGCCATGGAAATCGTCCATCAAGCCAAATCTGAAGCCGAGCAGATTGTGCGGAAGTTACGGGCGATGCAAAAAGAGGCGGTAGACCGCGATGCCCTGCGGGTGGCGCAGGAGGCCCGGGATGCTTTGAGCAACCGTTACTCCAAGCACTATGATGCCTGGACTCAGGTCTCGGATCAAGTGGCGGATCGACAGGAGCCAGCCGAAACCGCTGCGGATCTTAACTCCCAGGAAACAGAAGGGAAGACATGGCTCGGTGAAAATACCGGGGCAGGCAAAGGGTCCTGGCGCAAGGCGCAGCCGAAGTTTAAGCCGGGAGACTCGGTGTTTATTCCGCGATTGAATCAACCGGGATTTGTATTGACCGCCCCCTCTGCGGACGGCGAGGTGCAGGTGCAGGCCGGGATTATGAAAATAAAGGTCCGGGTAGGAGATCTGCGGTCGGTGGCGGAAAAAAAAGAGCCGGCTTATTACCCCGAGTCGGATAATGAGCAGCGCGTAGGCAAATTGATGTTTTCCAAGAGCCGCGAAGTTGCAGCTGAGGTACATCTGCGTGGAATGCTGGTGGACGAAGCGTTAACCGAGCTGGAAAAGTATCTGGATGACGCATATCTCGCGGGGATTCCTGAAGTACGGGTAATTCACGGCAAGGGTACGGGTACGCTCCGTTCAGCCGTGCAGCATTACCTTTCGGCACACCCGCATGTTCAGTCGTACCGACTGGGCGGTTACCACGAAGGGGGAATCGGGGTTACGGTAGTTCA
>CAZKWP010000039.1:14647-16451 GCA_964556555.1 uncultured Syntrophomonadaceae bacterium | reverse complement strand
TATTTGCCGAACTGAAATCCCGGCGATGAGTCAAGTTAAAAGTTACCAGGGGGACTAGGGGGACGCGGGGACAGGTTCCTTGTCCCACAAACAATTCAAAATTGGGACAAGGAACCTGTCCCCGCGTCCCACCGTCCCACCGGTAACTTACTCATTGCGGGTTTTTTGACGAAGGGCATCAAGATCGTCGTCGATCCTGGCACTCAGCACCTGTAGATCCAGGTCATCGATCATACCGCGACGCATAGCTTCCTGCAGAGTGCTTTTCTCTGTCTGCAGGGCCTGGATACGAGCTTTGTTTTCCAATGTTAAATTTAAGACCAATTCATTCTGATGCAGTTCTTCCAGCTGTTGTTCGATTTCCTGCAAACGGGTACGATACTCTTCATAGATGACTTGGTAGTTGCTGGATGATATGGATTTGCTGCTTTTGAGTCGCTGCAGTTCCATTATCGCCGCTTCTCCTGCCAGCAGCTGGCTGGTTAGGCGACCGTACTCAGTCATCAAACCGCCTTTGCTGGCCAGTCCCAAGCTTCTAATTAAAGGTTTGATACTGAGACCTTGAACCAGCAGAGACATTAAGACAACTCCGAAGGTAATCACTAGAAGTTCAGCCCGGTAAGGAAAATTGGCACCCAGACCTAGCACCAGGGCCATAGGAATGGCTCCTCGCAGTCCACCCCAGAAAAGCACATGCTGCCAGCTAAAAGGAATATCTCCCTTAAACCTGTTTACCAGAGGCGACAAAAGGTAAACCGCTGCTGTCCGGCCTACTAGAACTACCGGGATGGCCAGCAATATATCGGTTCCTCGCTGGGTAAGGTCAAAGAGAGCAACTTCAAAACCTACTAGGAGAAAGACTATAGAATTAACTGCAAAAGCCAGGTATTCCCAAAAAGAATTTACTGCCAGCCGGGTAGAAGCAGTCATCCCGGTTCGCATACCATAACTGCCCATCACCAGTCCAGCAGTTACTACTGCAATTACTCCAGATACATGCAGGGTCTCAGCGCTCAGGTAGGCACCAAACGCTGCTATGGTGGTCAGCATGATCTCGAACAAATGGTCATCATATTCCCGGGTCAGCCGGGAAGCCACAAAGCCAATACCTCCTCCCACCAGTACACCTCCAAAAACCACCAGGACAAAGGATTGAATCCCACCCAGTATTGAGACTTCCTGGCCTGAGGCATAATTTACCAGTAGGGTGAATAATACTATGGCTACCCCATCATTAAACAGACTCTCGGATTCCATTATTAGGGAGAGACGCTTGCCTACGCCTAGTTCTTTGAAAATAGCAATAACTGATATAGGGTCAGTGGGCGATATCAATGCTCCAAATACCAGACCTACAGCTAGTGGGAGGTTGAGCAGCCAGGAGATGGAATAACCGACCACCAGGGTTGAAATTACGGTTCCGGCTAGGGCATAAATAGCAATAGGCAGAGCGTTTTCCTTTAATAGCCGGACCCTTATATTTATGGCCGATTCAAATAGAAGAGGGGGAAGAAAAACGGTGAACAAAATATGTGGTTCCAGCTCTATTTGCGGTAGTACATGAAAAGGGGCGATTATTAATCCAGTTATAACCAGGGCCAGAGCATATGGTATTCTAATAAAACGTCCCGCCATAGCCACCATAGTAGCTATGACCATAAGCCAAAAAAAGGTTGTAAAATCAAACGAAGTCGCTTCTGCGATTGAGAAAACAATAATATTAAGTCACTTCCTCACTAGTTGCTACTAAAAAATTGTTTATACTACTAATATACAAAATATCAGGAAAAAATACGAGTGGTGA
>CAZKWP010000039.1:0-14547 GCA_964556555.1 uncultured Syntrophomonadaceae bacterium | reverse complement strand
ATCATGCAAAGAGAAAGTGGACAAGAAAATCTTCCTTTGTCCACTGACTATCTTTGGTGCGTGTGTTTTTCCACGTTTGTGTGAAAAGGTTCGCATTTAGACCTGTTATATATCAGTTTACCACCGTTTGAGATCGATAAAAATGCAGTTATTTCAATACATTAAAAGCGAATTATCTATTTATTTGCAATTGCGTTTTCTGCCGCCCACATGACCTGATACACTAGAGGTGAACCGGTTAGCAAAGGATGAGTTGCATATTGCATTACTGAAAGGTCTGCTGCAGGCAATCGGTGCTGAATGGCCAGGGCCAGTATATTGACCATGTCTGCGGCCTGTAAGCCACCAATAATATGTCCACCAATGAGGCGGTCATCTTTTCGATCAAATATTAACTTCACTTCAGTTTTCATTGTGCAACCGGGTAATGAGGCCGGATGGCGGTCAGGGGAATTCATTTTGCCGATATAATAATTAATACCAGACTCTTTACACATGCGTTCCGTAAATCCAGCTGCTGCGACTGACACATTGCCTACCCTGGTTGCAAATGCACCAAGTGCTCCAGGGGTTTTTCGGTTTAATTGATATAAATTGCTGCCCGCGATCATGGCTTCGGAAGCTGCTACTGAGGCCAGCCGAATCCCTACATCCTGACCATTTATCACAGAAAACTTGCTGGCACAGTCGCCACAGGCAAAAATATCCGGGTCACTCGTCCTTAAATATGCATCTACGATAATACCATTTCGTGGATCGACCTGCAAACCTGCTTTCTGAGCTATTTCTATATTAGGAGCGCTTCCTATTCCCAGAATAACCATATCCGCTTTCAGAGTAGTGCCATCTTCCAGGGTAACGCCGCTAACTTTCGTATCGCCTTCAAATGACATTGCCCGGGTGTTGGTCATAACCTTTACACCTAATCTGGCTAATTCCAGTTCCACCTGATATCCATAGTCCTCTTCACAGGCTAGCGCTAAGCAACGCGGTAAAGCTTCAATTAAAGTAATATTGTAATCACCTCTGAGACTAAATTGTTCTGCCATTTCCACCCCAATGAAGCCGCCTCCGACAATTACGATATCCTTGCTTTGCTGTAGGACATCATCTATCTCCTGCAGAAAAGCCGGATCCTTGTAAATAGGAAAAATATTTGCTAAATTTATGCCAGGAATTGGTGGAACTATGGGACTGGCCCCAACTGCCAAGATAAGTTTATCGTAGTGAATGGTTTCCCCATTACTTAAGTTAGCCAAATGTTCTTCCCGATTAATTTCCTCTACCTTGGCAACAAAAAACTCAATTCCCTTTTTTATAAATCCGTCATCAGAAATTTTATCCTTCTCTACAGAATTTAACATTCCATAAATATAAGGAATTCCACAGGGGACAACAGTATATGATACGTCACGCACTATAATTATTTTTTTATCTGGGTACCAGGTCTTAATCGTATTGGCAGCGCTTAAACCGGCTGCAGATCCACCGATAATTAGGACATCTGTTGAATTCATAATAAAAACTCTCCCTTCTTTTTGGTTCATTTGCGCTTGAAGATACATTCTATTCCCATACTAATATTTTAACATATGTCCATTATTATAACTTTATAAGGAGATAGCAAATCCTAAATTGTCTTCAGAATCATTGTTATATAAAGGTACGGTTCCAAATATCAGGCATATACATATATCAAGTATTAAAATGTGGCAATAGCGGATAATTATTCAATTAAAAAGTGTTGCCCAATCGGAGGGAGAAAAATGGCACCCATGAGCCAACATTTGAAACAAATTAAGCTTAAGCCCGACTTTTATAACTGTCCGGATAGATTCAGTTTCAAAGATTTGTTAGCCATATTCTTTACACTGGGGTTCTTCTATGCTTGCTATAGGGCATTATTTCAACCTCAAGCACTGGAATTGGTCAAATCAATTGCTTACCTGATGGGAATAATACTGGGAGGATATTTCGGACATGAAATAACTGCCGCAATAATTAACGAAAAACACAAGAACGTTAACTACACTAACAGCAGCAGTTACAATCAAGATTCGAACAACATATAGAGTTAACTTAGGTACCCGCTCCCATGTCGGGTACCTAAGTTTCTCAGTGAATTGGCAATATTGGGAATGTCTCATACTCTTCAAACACTCCTTCACAATTCCTTTTTTACAGAATATATATAATTTTTGTCTAAAGGTCCGATATATACTAATAAGCTAAAATATTGGCATAATTTGGTGGCCTTTTGGCGATTGCTGTTATTAAAGTATTTATAATACCGGTGGTATTACTAAAGGGCTTTTATTGGCGTTTTATGCCGTTGGTGGATTGTGGGGAGGTTTTTTAATTTGGATAGGGATATCGGAAGGGACCCCATACTGGATATGTTTATTTTTGAGACTTTACAACTAGCCGATCAGCTTGAACAATTGGTTCTTAAGAGCGAAAAAAATAATACTTTTCAAGCAGTGGAGATTAATGAAATATTCCGTATCATGCATACTATCAAAGGGTCTGCAGCTATGATGCTATTTAATAATATTTCAGCTATTGCTCATTCCATGGAGGACTTGTTCTTTAACCTCCGGGAAACTGAAGCCCTAAAGATGAATCATTCAAAGCTATGCGATCTGATACTGGGTGGAATTGATTTTATTAAAGCCGAAGTAGCTAAGATAAAAGATGGTCAGGAGGCGGATGGTATACCTGACCAACTGCTTGACAGTATTCATGATTATTTAAACTCCTTAACTCCGGGCGACAACAGCTCAGAGGTCTCATCTGCAATTCCCCCCAACGATTTTTCCTTAGAACTTGTTCGCTATCGAGCAGTCATTTTCTTTGAAGATGGCTGTGAAATGGAAAACATACGTGCTTTTAATGTGATTCACAAAATAGATGATATAGGCCAACTGATTCAATACTCTCCCCCCGATATTGTTGATAATGATGATTGCATTTCAATAATTCGTGAGACAGGTTTCGAAGTGGAATTTGATACTTCTTGTACTAGAGAGGTAATAGAAAATCTTTTTTCTACTCTAGCTTTTGTGGAAAGCATAGAGATTTTTGAAGTGGTTCCAGAGGTGGGAGGATCATTATGCGAAGCCGGCTTAAAGGGAGAAGATTATATTCCCCAGATTGCCGAAAAGGACGAAAACGCTTATTCTAATGTATCCAAAAAGCAAAGTATGATAAGTGTGCAATTAAATAAACTGGATAAATTGCTGGATTTGGTAGGAGAATTGGTGATTTCTGAGACTATGTTAACCAATAATCCTGATTTGGCTGATATTCGGGGGTTAGATAACTTTAGCAAAGCAGCCCGTCAACATCGGAAGGTAATTAACGAACTCCAGGATATTGTAATGTCCATTAGAATGGTTCCGCTGGCTGGAACATTTAAAAAGATGAATCGCATTGTGCGCGATATGAGTAAAAAACTTGGTAAACAAATTGACCTAGTAATAACTGGAGAAGAAACCGAAGTTGATAAGAATATCATTGAACACCTTTCTGATCCAATAATGCACCTGATAAGAAATGCCATTGATCATGGAATTGAAAATGCAGAGGAAAGAATTGCTCAGGCTAAGCCAGTTGCCGGCAAAATACAGCTGGAAGCCAAAAGCGAGGGAGGCGATGTATGGATTACGGTTAGGGATGATGGCGGTGGTCTTAATAGGGACCATATATTGGAAAGAGCCTTGGAACATGGTCTTATAAACAAAGCGGAAGTGGAGCTTAGTGATCAGGAGATGTATCAATTTATCTTACTGCCCGGTTTTTCGACCAATACTGAAGTGACCGAGTTTTCGGGCCGGGGAGTGGGAATGGACGTGGTAGCCCAAAATATAGAAGAAATTGGGGGTACAGTCCATGTGGACAGTAAGATGAACATAGGAACCGTGATTTCTCTCAAAATCCCATTGACCTTGGCTATTATTGATGGGATGGGTATAAGAGTGGGCAGCTCGATCTATACAGTTCCGATTACCTCAATTCGCGAGTCCTTTAAAGCCAAAGAGGAGGAGGTATTCACAGATCCTGATGGACAAGAAATGATTATGGTTCGGGGCGAATGTCTGCCCATACTTCGCTTACATAAAATATACAAGCTCCTAACACCGATTACTGAAATTCATAATGGCATTGTTATGATAGTGGAGAACGACAATCGCTCGGTCTGCCTATTTGCCGATGCGTTATTAGGTGAACAACAAGTAGTTGTAAAGGCTCTGCCTAAGTATTTAAAAAAGATTAGAGGTATAGGTGGATGCACTCTACTGGGGGATGGAGGATCAAGCTTGATCCTTGATATAGCGGGCCTGGTAAACTACTAGCTTTCTAGAGGGACAAATATTAGTAGAGGAGTGATTGTTTGATATGTCAGAAATTATGGATCAATTATTCGAGAAGGATGAGGATACCCAAAGGGGAAAATTTTTGACCTTTATTATGGGAAGAGAAGAATATGCCATTGAAATCAAATATGTTACCGAGATCATTGGTGGCATCCAGGCTATCACAGAGGTGCCCGAAGTACCTGATTATATTCGAGGAATTATTAATTTGCGGGGCAAGATTATTCCCGTAATGGATGTTAATATGCGGTTTAAAAGAGAGCCCCAACCTTATGGAGATAGAACCTGCATAACCGTTATTGATATTGATGAGCTATCAATTGGGTTAATCGTGGACCAGGTTGCGGAAGTACTGTCTATTGCTGAGGAAAACATCGTAGAACCACCAGATGACAAGACGGGATTTAGCAATCGTTACATTAAGGGCATTGGTAAAGTAGGTAATACTGTCAAGCTAATACTGGATTGCAAAATCCTTTTGGGAAACGAGGACCTTGCCAGCTATACCGAAGCATCGTAACGGCAACTTCACTATACAACTAACAGGAGGAAAAGGATGGCCTTTACATATTTTTTTCGTGATGTTCAAACATTGGAATTAGCTTGTGATAATGCTCTCCCAGTTCTGAAAACCCGTCGCTACATCAATATCTGGGATGCAGGGTGTGCCATGGGACCGGAACCTTATACCCTGGCCATAATTTTGCGGGAAAGAATGGGGCATATGTACTTCCGGAATGTGCGTATTAAGGCCACAGATATTGATGCGAGCAACCTTTTTGAACAAATCATTAGTGAGGGCGTGTATCCTCGTGAACAGGTGGAGAGGATACCTAAGGATCTTTTCAATAAGTATTTTGAAAAAGGCAATAAGGAAGGGCACTACCGGATTGTTGAGGAGATACGAAGAGCTTTGTCCTATTGTAAGCATGATTTACTTTCCCTGCAGGCCCCTAGAAACGATTTTGGTCTGATTATTTGCAAAAACGTGCTTTTGCACTTTAATGAAGAGCAGAGGATCAAAGTGATTCAGATGTTTTATGACTCTTTGATGGAAGGAGGTTTTCTGGTTTTTGAACAGACCCAAAGTCTTCCTCAAAAAGTCTCGCGTTTGTTTAAGCCGGTGGTATCAAACGCCCAGTTATTTCAGAAGATTGTTTAATATTATTTACAAATGGAATCAGTGCCAAAGGTGTGGTTAAGTATGAAAGTTATTAATCTCAGCGAAAATAGCCAGATCTATACTTCAAATGTTTATCTACTCACTGGGAATTGGAATTGCATGGAGGATGTTAATACACTGGTAGATGTTGGAAGAGACATTAGCGTTATTGATAAAATAAACCATGCTTCAACTGGAGTCGGTAAAACAAGAGTAGAACAGGCCATACTTACTCATAATCATTATGATCATGCCAGTCTGTTACCTCATATAAAGAGCCAATTTAAACCTAGGGTTTATGCTTATTCCAGTTATTTGCAAGGAGTTGACTGTCATGTGAAGGGAGGAGAAAGAATAAAAGTGGCTGATGGTATGGGCGAAATAATTCATACCCCAGGGCATAGTAGTGATTCGGTTTGCCTTTACTGTCAACCGGAAGGGTTGTTATTTGCCGGGGACTCGCCCCTAATAATACGTTCGATAGGGAGTAGATATGAGGAAAGTTTTGTTAGTGCACTGCAATACATATGTAAGAAAGATGTTCGAACCATTTATTTTGGTCATGGCAGTCCTCTTATCCATGGGTGTAATGAAGCGCTGCGGGAAACTTTAAGAAATGTTAAAAAAAGTTTAGTAATTCCAAGCAATAAAGGAGGTGCCAATTATGGGTATCAGAAGCAAAGTAATTAGCGGATCTATATTAGTGGCTGTAATCGCTGGAATAGCAGGTTATATCGGCGCCAGCCAGGCAGTTGGTATGGGTTTGCCGGCTGTGGCGGTAGTAGTGGCGGCGGGCCTGGGAATGATAGTTGCCGGGTCTATCAGCCAACCAATAAGCAAATTAGTAGTGGCAGCCGAGCAACTGGCACAGGGGAACTTGAATGTTAAACTACCGGCTGATTCAAGCGAAGAAATAGGTAATCTTAGCCAAGCTTTAGCCAGCTTGGCAGATAATATCAAGCATCAGGCCGGAGCTGCGGAAAAAATCGCTGCAGGCCACCTCGATGTTCAGATCAACGTGAAGTCTGAACATGATCTCATGGGAAATAGTTTAAACATGATAAAGAATACGGTACAAGCCCTGGCCAGCGATGCCAATCTCCTGGCACAGGCTGCGGTCGATGGAAATATGGATATAAGAGCTGATGTCAGCCGGCACCAGGGTGCCTTTCGGACCATCGTGGAAGGAGTTAATGCTACCTTGGATGGCGTAATGAAACCATTGTCAGAAATCATAAGTATTCTCGATAATCTAGCGGTCAACAACTATACAAAAAAAGTAGAAGGGCAATACCAAGGCATTTTTGCCCAGACCGCTGAGGGAGTAAATACAGTCAGGAATAGGTTCTTAAATTCTGTAGAAGCCAATGAAAAAATTGCTGCTGGGGATATTGCAGATATCTATGCAAGATACAAGAAAATTGGATCTCGTTGCCCAGAGGATAGATTAATTCCGTCATATTTAACCAGCATGGAGAGTATAATCAGGTTGGTGGACGATGCCAATATGATGACCAAGGCAGCGGTGGAAGGAAGACTGGATGTCCGGGTCGATGTAACCCTTCACCAAGGTGAATACTGCCGGGTGGTGGAAGGAATCAACAATACTATGGATGCCGTAGTAGGCCCTCTGAATTTAGCAGCAGAATACATAGAGCGGGTTGGCAAGGGAGATATACCCGCTAAAATCACCGATAATTATAATGGGGACTTCAACGAGATTAAGAATAACCTGAACGCTTGTATCGATGGACTGGGTGGACTGGTAGAGAGCAGTGAGGTGCTTAAGAAACTAGCCTGGAATGATTATACCCAAAAGGTGGAAGGAGAATACCAGGGGATCTATGCCCAGACTGCCCAGAGTGTAAATGCAGTCAGAGACGTATTGCGGGTAATAATAAGAGCCAATGAACTGATAGGTGATGGAGATTTTGCTCTACTTTATGATCAGTACCAAAAAATAGGCAAACGTTCTGAAGAAGATAGACTAATACCATCGTATATGACGCTTATGGAGAATATACAAAGGTTGGTGAATGATGCCAATATGATGAGTGAGGCAGCAGTCGAAGGACGACTGGACGTCCGGGTAGATGTAGCCCTTCACCAGGGTGAATATCGTCGGGTGGTGGAAGGAATCAACGCCACACTGGATGCGGTAGTCGGGCCGCTTAATATAGCCGCAGAGTATATAGAGCGGATTGGAAAGGGAGACATCCCCGAAAAGATTAATGATGATTACCGGGGAGATTTCAATGAGATAAAGAACAACATCAACCACTGCATTGACGGGCTGGGGGGCCTGGTAGAAAGCAGTAAGGTGCTTGAGAGAATGGCCGTTTATAATGACTATACCAGCAAGGTTGAAGGGAAGTATCAGGGGATTTTTGCCCAGACTGCTAAGGGAGTAAATGGAGTTAGATATGCCCTGCGTATTACTGAAAAAGGATACGAACATATGGCTAAAGGTGAAATATCAGCTGACCTTGAAAAATATAGAAAACTAGATAAGCTAAGTGAACAGGACAGGATAGTGCCATTATATACATCTGCCCTGGAAAGTATAATGAGGTTGGTTAACGATGCCAATATGATGGCCGAGGCAGCAGTAGTCGGCAGGTTGGATACACGCATAGATGTCACTCAACACCAGGGTGAATACCGTCGGGTGGTGGAAGGAATCAACGCTACTCTGGACGCAGTAATCGGTCCCCTTAATCTAGCAGCAGAATACATAGAGCGGATTGGTAAGGGTGATGTTCCCAATAAAATCACAGACGATTATCGTGGAGATTTTAATGAAATTAAAAATAATATCAACTATTGCATTGATGGATTGGGCGGCCTAGTAGAGAGCAGTAATATACTTAATAAACTGGCTCTTAATGACTACACCAGCCAAGTAGAAGGGCAATATCAAGGAATATTTGCCCAGACCGCACAGGATGTTAACATTGTGAGAACCAGATTCCTGAATGCAGTTGAGGCAAACGAGAAAATAGCTGAGGGTGATTTTGCGGAGATTTATGAATCATATAAAAAAGCAGGTAAACGCTGTGAAGAGGATAGATTAATACCGTCGTTCTTAAGGGTTATGGAGAACATTCAGAAACTGGTGGATGATGCCAATATGATGAGTGAGGCAGCCATAGCAGGACGACTGGACGCCCGGGTAGATGTAACCCTGCATCAAGGTGAATACCGTCGAGTGGTGGCAGGAATCAACGATACCATGGATGCCGTAGTAGGTCCACTTAATCTAGCCGCAGAATATATTGATCGGATAAGTAAGGGAGATATCCCCCAGAAAATAACCGATAGATATAATGGCGATTTCAATGAGATTGTTAACAACCTGAATCAATGCATCGATGGACTGGGGGGGCTGGTAGAGAGCAGTGAGGTGCTTAAGAAATTAGCCTGGAATGATTATACCAAAAAGGTGGAAGGAGAATACCAGGGGGTGTTTGCCCGGACTGCCAAAATGGTGAATGCCGTAAGAGATACCGTTTTAGTTGCAGTAGATATAAATGAATGTATAGCATCCGGTAACTTTATGCATCATTATGAAAAATATATGGGAATCGGAAAACTATGTGAAGAGGACCGGTTAATGCCCTCATACACCATGATGATGGGCAACATCCAGAAACTGGTAAATGATGCCAATGTGATGAGTGAGGCAGCCATAGCAGGACGACTGGACGCCCGGGTAGATGTAACCCTGCATCAAGGTGAATACCGTCGAGTGGTGGCAGGAATCAACGATACCATGGATGCCGTAGTAGGTCCACTTAATCTAGCCGCAGAATATATTGATCGGATAAGCAAGGGAGATATCCCCCAGAAAATAAACGACCGGTATAACGGTGATTTCAATGAGATTATTAATAACCTGAACCAGTGTATTGATGGATTGGGAGGATTGGTGGAGAGCTGTATGGTTCTTCAAAGATTAGCCTTAAATGATCATACCCAACGAGTGGAGGGTAGTTATATAGGTATTTATGCAGAAACAGCTGAAAATGTAAACCAGGTCAGAGAAAGACTGCTGAGAGTAGCAACAATTAATAATGATGTCGCCAGAGGAGATTTCCTGCAGCATTTGGAAGCATTAAGACAATTGGGTAAACGCTCTGAACAGGATGAACTAGGGCCTTCGTTTATAAGAGTAATGGAAAACCTCAATAATTTGGTAAACGATGCCCATATGATGAGCGAAGCTGCAATCGAGGGACGACTGGATGCCCGGGTAGATGCAAGCCGGCACCAGGGTGAATACCGCCGGGTGGTGGAAGGAATCAATGCTACTATGGATGCACTTATTGGCCCTCTAAATATGGCGGCTGAATACATTGAACGGATAGCTATAGGAGATACTCCACCCAAGATTACCGAAAATTACAATGGGGACTTCAATGAAATCAAGAATAACTTAAATACCTGTATTGAGGCCATATCCATTCTGGTAGAGGAAGTCGGCGTAGCTATTAATGCCGGCGTTGAAGGGAACCTGGGTAAAAGAGCTAACGCTGATCGGGGCCAAGGAGTTTACAGAAAGATACTACTCGGAGTAAACGCTACCATGGATGCGCTTATAGAACCGGTAAATGAAGCGATCTCAGTTATGAATGAAATGGCTGAAGGAAAGCTGGGCGTAAAGATGACCGGGAGCTATAAAGGTGATAATGCCAACCTCAAAGAAGCAGTGAATATAACCATTGATACAATAAATAACATAATCGAAGAGGTATCCAATAAGCTTGGACAGGTAGCTAATGGGAATTTGGATATAAGTATGGATAGAGATTATCGGGGGGATTATATCGGTATCTCTACTGCCATGAAAAAAATTATAGATGCACTTAATGAAATAATGGGAGAAATTAACCGTGCGGCGGAAGAGGTTGCCGAAGGATCGGGGAAACTCTCTGATTCCAGTCAGGCACTGGCTCAGGGTACCAACGAACAGGCCAGTGCTATTGAACAATTGACTACTGCTATTACCCAGATAGCAGCACAAACCAAACAAAATGCCACTAATGCTAACCAGGCCAATGAACTGGCTTTAAATGCCAGGGACAATGCGGCCCAGGGCAATAATCAGATGCAGGAAATGCTGGATGCTATGGAAGGGATTAATGATTCTTCGGCCAACATCTCCAAGATAATTAAAGTTATCGACGAAATTGCTTTCCAAACCAATATATTGGCCCTCAATGCGGCTGTAGAAGCTGCCCGGGCTGGGCAACATGGAAAGGGATTTGCTGTAGTTGCCGAAGAAGTTAGAAACCTGGCCGCCCGAAGTGCTAGCGCTGCCAAGGAGACCACCGAGCTAATTGAAGGATCCATACATAAAGTTCAGGCAGGTACCAAAATTGCGGATGGTACTGCACTAGCCCTTAACAAGATCGTCGATCAGGCTACCCGGGTAGCTGACCTGGTAGGAGATATTGCTACCGCATCCAATGAGCAGGCCACTGGAATTGCTCAGGTAGATCAGGGAATTGTTCAGGTATCCCATGTGGTTCAGAACAATTCAAATATCGCCCAGCAGAGTGCTGGAGCCAGCGAAGAATTATCGGAACAGGCCGGATTATTGAAAAGAAATGTGGCCAGGTTGCGGCTCAAAGCGGATTATACCCATTTCAGGGAAGCTACACCAACCCGGAGAAAGCTGGAAGCAGTTGCTTCCGGGTCAGCCAAGACCAGGATTGCTCTTGATGATAGTGGCTTTGGAAAATATTAGTACTATACCGGTAGATGGAATATCCGCCATCTGCCACTAAAAGGAAACTTTATCAATCCAAGGGAGCCGCGGAGGATAATCTTCCGCGGCTATACAACAATAAAGACCGCCACCCGGTTACCACCGTAGCTTAGACTGCTGAATTCTCCCCTACCACAATCTATATGCAGTGTTTTGAAGCATTACTAGATTCTTGCCAATAGGTCTAAATTTTAAGAAATGAGTGAAAAAAATGCAAACTTTAAGTGATGTTGAATTTTATCAGTTAAGCAATTTCACCAAAACCCATTTTGGTATTGATCTGAGCCAGAAAAAAGCAATGGTTGAGGGAAGACTGCAAAGTTTTTTAGCCAGCCGAGGATACGATCAATTCTCCAGCTATTTCCAATACATGCTCAATGATCATACCGGGCTAGAAACAACAGCTTTAGTAAACCGGCTGACAACCAACTATACCTTCTTCATGCGCGAAGTTAAGCATTTTAATTACTTCCGGGATAGCATAATGCCATATTTGGTTTCCACGGTGAAAGACCGAGATTTACGGATCTGGAGTGCAGGCTGTTCAAGTGGGGAAGAACCCTATACCCTGGCCATGATTTTGAACGATTATTTGGGAAAGTCCAGATTCTATTGGGATACTAAAATACTGGCCACTGATATTTCCTCACAGGTACTGGAGACCGCCTTAAAGGCAACTTACAGCGATGAACAGATCAAGGATTTGCCGGAAAGATGGAAGATACAATATTTTGAACCAGTTAGAACCGGGCAAAAACGGCTGGTAAAAAATATTCGTGAAGAAGTAATATTTCGCAGGTTTAATATGATGGAAGCCCATTTCCCTTTCAAACACAAGTTTCATGTTATATTTTGCAGAAATGTTATGATATATTTTGACAATGAGACTAAAAGGCAGTTGATAAACCGTTTGTATGACTGCACTGCCCCGGGGGGGTATCTTATTATTGGTCACAGCGAGTTCATCGACCGTAAAGAAACCCGGTACCACTCTGTAATACCTGCTGTGTATAGAAAGGAATAGATTGATTTGGCAAGAAAAATTCGTGTGCTGGTTGTGGACGATTCCATGGTTTTTCGGGAAACTTTAGCCCGGGGTATTAGTGAAGATCCGGCCATAGAAGTAGTCGGAACTGCCGCTGACGTCTATATAGCCAGAGACAAAATTCTCGAATTGGATCCGGACGTACTAACCTTGGACGTGGAGATGCCCAGGATGAACGGTATTGAATTCCTGCGTCGATTAATGCCACAATACCCAATTCCGGTGGTTATGATAAGTTCATTGAATAATGCTGTATTTGAAGCCCTACAAGCCGGCGCAGTAGACTTTGTTTGCAAACCTGGCATTAACAGTAACAGCAGGTCGATAAATGCTTTTATCAATGAATTGGTCATAAAAATCAAGATAGCTTCCACCGCCAAAATTGGTCCTGGTAAAAATGATCCTGGTAATAAGCTTTCGGTCACAGGGGTAGGTGGCCGCTCAAAAATTATTGTTGCTATTGGGGCTTCCACCGGAGGCACTGAGGCGTTGAATTTTATCATCAGGAATCTTCCCAGCGATATGCCCGGGATGGTTATAGTGCAGCATATGCCCCCGGTTTTTACCCGGATGTATGCAGAAAGACTCAACAATTCTTGTGCCTTAGAGGTAAAAGAGGCCAGGGAAGGTGATCTTATTCAGCCCGGCCTGGTGCTGGTCGCTCCGGGAGATTGTCATATGACTGTATATCGCACCAGTGGCAGGTATGTGGTTAAATGCCAGCCAGGGGAAAGGGTAAACGGGCACTGCCCTTCCGTGGATGTGCTTTTCCATTCGGTAGCCGAACAGTGTAGAGCCAACTCAGTAGGAGTTATACTTACCGGCATGGGATGCGATGGAGCCAAAGGACTGCTGACCATGCGCCAAAATGGTGCCCGAACTATAGGACAGGATGAAACTTCTTCAACAATATACGGTATGCCTAAAGTGGCCTTCAATATAGGTGCGGTTGAGAAACAGGCGTCTTTAGACAAAATTCCGGGGTTACTCTGTTCCATTTTAGCTGGGAAATAGAACAATTTTTCATTATAGTCTATACTTTTATTAATAATAACCGATATATGACTATGAAGTTAAAGACTTTGCAAAGGGTGGAATCAATATGAAAATAAACAGTAATGTCCCCGGCAATATAGCCAAAATATATCAAAGCTATCAAGCCACTCAGACCCAGGCCGATCAAACCGGCAAAAAATCTGAAGCCAAGGCTGTTGATAGTGATAGTGTGCAGTTGTCTGAACAGGCCAAAAAAATCACCGAACTGATTAAAGAAACCAAAGATTTGCCAGAGATCAGAGAGGAAAAAATTGCACGCATTAAGGCCGAAGTAGCCAATAACACCTATCAGATATCTACTCAGCAACTAGCAGCGAAAATGCTTTCCTCTGAGAATGAGTAAGGGGTTACGAATATGAACTTGGATTTAAATGATCTGATAAAAATACTAAACAAGCAAAAAAGTCTCATAGAGGAACTGCGTGATTTAGCAAGGGAGCAATTACAGGCAATAAAGCAGGACGATTTAGATAAAATAAAAACTGTTACCAGTCATCAGGAATATGTTGGAAGGCAGTTGGCATTATTAGAACAAAAACGCAGCATGATTTTAGAAGAATACTCGCAAAAACTTGGGATAGCAGTAAAACACTTTAGTGAACTTAAGTTGTATAGCAGCAGTGATGAATTTATAGAAGTACACATGATCAGGAATGCAATTATAGATAGCTATCAAAAACTCCAAGAAGACCATGAACTAAATTCCTTATTGTTAAAACAGGGTTTATTATATACCGAAAGAATGTTAGGGGTTCTAAATACCAGAAACTCCTTATATGGCAAATCCGGGGATATAAACCAAGCAGGCAAACAGGGGTTTTTAGATACAAATGTCTAAGAAGCGGAGGCAGATATATGAGTCTATTCTTTGGAATTAATATAGCAGTTAAGGGGATGATGGTTCAGCAAACCGCCCTGAATGTTGCCTCACATAATATTGCCAACGCCAATACCGAGGGCTATTCCAGGCAGCGAGTGAACCTTGAAGCCAGTCAGCCCATATCTGGAGTGGTAAACGCAGGCCAATTGGGAAGTGGAGTGGACGTTGCCGAAGTAACCAGGCTTAGAGATAAGTTCCTCGATTATCAGGTGAGAAAAGAGACTGGCAACCTGGAAAATGAGACCGCCATTTACAATA
>CAZKWP010000038.1:14259-16489 GCA_964556555.1 uncultured Syntrophomonadaceae bacterium | reverse complement strand
ATTGCGGAACAGATAGCATTGGTACAGCCTAAAAGGGCGTACCTTCTGGTTCCTACCCGTCCCCCTGCGGAATCAGACGTAAGAAGAGCGTCCGCTGAGTGCTTGAGAAAAGCCGTTGCCATCATTCGGAGAGTATCTGATACGGACGTGGAGTGCATTACGGGAGATGAGAAAGAGGAAGGATTTTTCTTTACCGAAGATATAGAGGAGGATATTCTAAGTATTGCATCTGTCCATCCGATTAGGGAAGATATTATTGATGCGCTTCTAAAAAAGAGAAACGCCGATAGAGCAGTTGTTGCAGATCTTATCGATTATGATAGTTTAATAGAGTATACCTATGAAAATAAGAAATTCTATAAACGAAAAATTTAAAAATTATAATTTTAAGGGAGGGTTGGTTCGTGGACTATAAGACTATTTCAAAAAGGCTAAAGGATTTACTAAACCTTGAAAAGGAAATAGTGGGGTTGAAGCTGCTTCAGGATAACCTATGCGTAACCGGCTATAAGAGTGATAATAAATATACTTTTTGCCAATTTATCATGAAAGCCTGCGAGGGAAATAAACTATTGGCCACGGCGGACAATATAGCCTGCGCAAACGGTGCTTCTGCATTGGGATTTATCCCGGTTCCGGATAAGCTTTTGAATGGTGAGTTTCTATATCAATTGGGCAGCTTTCAAAAGAAAGGCGCGCAATTAACCATGGAAATGATGCCGCGTTTTAGGGAGAAGCAGTTTTCTGGAATTGCGTTGGCTCCTCTGCCAGAGGTTGATTTTGATCCTGATATTATTGTATTGGAAACGGTTCCCGAGCATCTGATGTGGCTGGCGCTTGCCACTATTCATCAAAACGGCGGCAGACTCGAATTTACCTCCAGCATTTCAAATGGTACCTGCGTTGACACAATAGTTGTTCCGTTTAAAACGCAAAAGCTCAATGTCAGCCTCGGCTGTTACGGTTGCAGAAACGCCACCAACATACCCGATGAAAACCTTCTTGTCGGGTTCCCTGGTAACCAAATTCAAACGATATTGGATAATCTGCAAATGCTCAGTGAAAAAGCCATGCCGAGAACGCGGGAAAAGAGAGCGTACGCACGTTTGAAATAGAGGAACATTATTAAATTGAATCAATCTCGTACTCTTTAGGCAAAATAGGGAAACTGCTCAGACAAATATGTCAAAAAGAAATGGAAGCAGAAAAGTTTTGCTTCCGGTGTCGACCGGGAAGTGATTGAACAGTGAGCAGTTGGATATGGATCGATTGATGGAGGAAACTATTGCCGGAATGCAAAAATCACGGATGCAATCGCCAGTAACCCTCCGCGAGTTTGACAAATCTTAAGATGTTAACAGTAACCTGGTTCACGAATTTCTGAATCAGGTTTTTTGTTTCCGGCTCATTTTTATTGGACATCTTACCGAGAGAAATCCTGTACCTAGTTTTTCTAATTCCCTGCGGCTATATTGACCACTTTGCCGAACTAAATGCTGACGACATTGGAGTCGAAGAAAGCGAACGCCCGCCTATCCGGGATTGCAGTCAAACCAATCATGAAAGCATCGAAATATTCAAGCACCTGTTTCCACACATTGTAAATGGAACGATGGCACTCATCTACGATACCCGGCTTGTGTTTTTTTTAATTCACCCAGTCTAAAAAATAAGCACAGGCAACGGAGTTAAATAGCCTGGCAACTGAGATTTTAAAGCAAGCTAGAGGGAAGGCCGAAGAAAAAGTTAAAATAATTATTGACATATGTCCGAAATGGATTACAATAAAAATTGAAAATGTCATATGTCATAAACTGAAAAGAGGTGAATTATATGTCGAGAAAAGATAGAACTGGCCCGATGGGAATGAGAGCAATGGCAGGAAGGGGACTCGGTGCTTGCACCGGTGTTAATGCACCTGTTTACGGAGGCTCTGGAAGAGGTTGCGGACGAGGTTTTGGACGAGGAGTCGGAAGGGGTTCGGGACAAGGATTCGGACGAAGTTTTAGATTTGGATCGAACGCGTATTTTAATCAGCCAGCTTCCAAAGAATTCCTGCAGGCGCAAAAGGTGCGGCTTGAAAATATGCTCGATGCAGTTAATAAAAAGATAGAAAGCCATAATTATAAGACGACGGCAAGAGGCCCCTATTTCTTTGATCGTGGTAAGGAGGGTCATATGGTATACATTGATGAGAATTGTATTGGCTGTGGTGTGTGTGTGGATACAT
>CAZKWP010000038.1:2176-14249 GCA_964556555.1 uncultured Syntrophomonadaceae bacterium | reverse complement strand
ATGTGTGATGGCGCCGACAGAGATGAGGTCGACTCCGGTAGAGGCTATTTCGCTGCTTGAAAACCGGGCGGTTATCAATAAAGACCTTTGCATAGAGTGTGGAGCTTGTATAGATGTCTGTCCCCTGGAAGCGATTCACCGGCAAGACTGAATGATGCAGTAAAAATAAAACCGGGAGCGCTTCACCTGGGGGAACAAAATTTCTGCATATTAACCGGCTGAGGAGGGACAAATTCGTCCCTCCTTAACCTATTAATATAAGCTCGCGGACAATAAGCCTTAAGTAGGGCTTGCCCCTGATTTCAACTGGTTTCGTCTGTCTGAAAATATTGCTGGCAGCAACATGTAGTGTCTTTAGGTTCAAGGCAGATGAGGTGTGGATGATGATTTAAAACGCATATAGTCTGAGGCAAAAAAGGGTGCTCTCAAAATCTAAAAGGCCAGAGAGAGTATATTGGCAACCAAAGGGAGAGAAGAAAAATGTCAGAATCTGCTACATTTGCTTGGATTGCGGTTTTTGCTCTGAGCGCAATGGTAGTGAACAGTGTTGGGATCTGGTTTATTTATAGAAATGAGGTGAGGGCGGAGAGGTCAAAGGAATATTTTATGTGTTTTGCGGCTGGAATACTGATTTCTTCTCCTTTGATCATGGCCTTCCCGCAAGCGGTGGGCAAGAATCCTCATGCGGGCCTGGCTGCTTTGGGGGGCTTTGTATTTATGTTTTTTAGCAATAAATTAATAAAATATAAGACCAAACAAACCGAATTGGCGTTCGGTATAACTGCCATAGAAGGGATAGGCATTCATTCTTTTATAGATGGAATTATCTATTCTGTAACTTTTACCGCCGGTATACTCACGGGTATATTGGCCGGAATTGGCTTGGTAGTGCATGAGTTTGCGGAAGGAATAATCACTTTTTCGGTTTTGTTGAAGGGAGGCTTAGGCCAAAGAAAAGCGGCTTTTTATGCTTTCCTGGTTGCGGCCTTGACTACTCCCATCGGGGCTTTTGTTGCCTTTCCATTCATGGAGAAGCTGAGTAGTTCCAGTCTAGGTCTGGCGCTTGGTTTTGTAGTTGGGGTTTTGATTTATCTTTCATCCGCTCACCTTTTGCCGGAGGCCACCAAACATGAGAAAAAGCATTCCTATTTCGCATTCTTGCTAGGGGTTGCCTTGGCGTTATTCATCATGTTCAGCAAAAGTTAGCCTGGAACAAGCGTTACTTGCCAGGCCAAGAGCAGGTTTTATGATTTGAGACGGATAGCCTGTCTTTTTGGGGGCTAGTTGCTGGGACTAATCTATAGCCACCTCGTTTTTTTGATTGATTATTGTTTAATGGATTAGATTTGCCTTCCTGAAAATGGAGTTTTACTTAATTTGTAAAAAGTGTTAGAATAAAGAGGAATTTTAGTATTTCAGTCAAATCTGGCATTTTTAATTAAGTTTTTCCTAAACTGTATTTCAGGTGGTTATTATAATGAAAAAATCGTTGCTAATTACGCCGCTGATTATTATTCTATCACTCTTTACCTTACTTATTTACGGCTGCGGCGGAAACACTTACCGAAGTATTCCTTATCCAACCTTGCCTTGGCTGAATCCGTCTGTGCCAACCGAGGACCAACCGCTTGCGGAAAATCCGGTTTCAGTTGACCCTTCAGTTGACGCTAATGGTGGCTTAGTTGATTCCCCTGATGCTGAAAATACGTCGGCAGGAAATTCCAATACTGCATCAGCGGCTGAGCCTCCCGCTGCGGAAACCCCAGCCAATTCTGACCAAAGAACGGGTGCTGAAACCCCGGGTCGGGGCGCGGCAGATAAACCGGCTCCCTCCAGTACGGCTAAAGGCGGAGATCTTAATCCGTACGTGCTGAGTGTAATGAATACATATCGAATTGGTCGATATCCTTACTTGATGAATGAGGATTATAATAACTACAATGGGGTAACCACCGATCTGATTTACCAGGGAAAAACGATTGCCAAGGCCAATCCCAGCGGGAACCGGGCTTCGCATTGCGTGGGAATAACTTTCGAGGTGTTCTTTAAGGCCATGCAGCAGCGGAACCGGAGTTTAGGGTTGCCCGTGGATAATTTTAATAATCTGTCTGCGGATGAACTGCGTTCCTTTATGCTGACTTGGTTCGTGGCCAATGGCAGTAAAGCAAATTCTAACGTTGCGGTGGCGCTGGAAAGGTTTGGGCTGGGACAGCGGATTAACAATTTGGCTAATGCTAAAGCCGGCGATTTCATCGATTTTTCCCGGACGAATAATACGGGGCATACGGTCATTTTTATGGGTTGGGTCCGCGAAAACGAAAAAATTATCGGGCTGAGATACTGGTCGAGTCAAGCATCAACTAATGGGATTGCTTATAAGACCGAATATTTCAATGTGTATGATGATAATGGGCAGGCTTACGGAAACGTGGATATCAATAACATTTACATTGCCCGGGTCAAATAGAAGGGTTCGTCATAAGGGTTCATGATAAAGAAAGGATTCAGGATAAAGCCCAAAGCAATAAAGCCCGAGCAAACAAAGTTCAGAGCAATAAAGCTCAGGGTAATCTCATAGTAATCTTTGATGCTATGCTAAATCAACATGAAAGCCACTGCCGATTGAAGGCGGTGGCTTTTGATTGCTGCGGAATTGACGAATTTTTCTGCTGATTTAATTAAATAATCATATTGGGGATGCAAATATTGAGATATAATGTAATAAAAAGTGATATCAATAGGTACAAAAACTTTTTGAATACACTGAATTTGCCCGATGACGTTAAAACTGTGTTCACTCAATTGAAGGTGGGATCAGAGAGCCATCTCAATGCTTTTCAAAGAGGTCTAAATCGCTGCTAATAATTGATGGGGGAAGGAGATGTTATTAATATGGTAGAAATCAGCAAAACTCCTGAGCCAAATCATGTTAATAAAAAGAAAAAGAAGAAAGCCCGCCCCTGGTACCGCTCGGCGGTACAGATATTTTTCTTCGCCCTAGTGGTCTTGATCACGGTGAATGAATACTTGGCGGAATCGGGGCAGAGTATTCCTTTTATAGGCAAAGCCTCTCTGCATGCCATCTGTCCTTTCGGTGGAGTGGTGTCTATCTATGAATTCGTCACTGCTGGTACGTTCGTGCAAAAAATCCACAACTCGTCCTTCATTCTCATGATTGCCGCGTTTATTTTGGCCATTGGCTTTGGTCCTCTGATTTGCGGCTGGGTTTGTCCCTTGGGCAGCTTTCAGGAGTGGACCGCTAAGCTGGGCCGAAAAATCAATGGTAAGAAATACAATCGTATGGTTCCCCGGCAGGTGGACTCGAAGCTGCGCTATATTCGTTACTTGGTTCTGGCCCTGGTGTTGTATGTTACTGCCACTACCGGCAAACTGATCTTTCAGGATTACGACCCCTATTTTGCTTTATTTAACTTCTGGTCAACCGAGGTTGCCCCGATGGGCTTGACTATTCTGGGAATTATCATAGTACTGTCCTTGTTTATCGAGCGGCCGTGGTGCAAATATGCCTGCCCTTATGGAGCTGTCCTGGGGCTGTTTAATTTCATCCGCATTTTTAAGATCCGGCGTGAGGTTTCCACCTGCATTAATTGTAAACTCTGCGATAAGAACTGTCCCATGAATATAGAGGTGTCCACGCATCAGCAAGTCCGCGATCACCAGTGCATCGCCTGTATGAACTGCACTTCAGAACAATTCTGTCCAGTAGCCGATACAGTGGAGTTTTCATCTGGGCGAAGTCGCGCCTTACCTTCAAAAAGGAATCATACAGGGACCGATACAGTGGAGCTTTAAATGAAGGGAGAGACACCGATATGAAAATAAAATCCTATGGAATAGCGCTGATCGTGCTGATTGTCATATTTGGCAGCGTGGCTTTCACTTCTTATTTGGGTCAGTGGAAGACTACTACTGATAAAGTACCGGCCAAATACACCCAGGGTGAGGCCATTGGCGAGTACAATCCAGCTGATATCCGCGGTTCCTATACTTTCGGGCAGATTCAAGATGCCTTTGGGATTCCGTCCGAAGAATTGGGACTAGCGTTCGGGATTCAGGATCCGAGCAGATATGCCGCCTTTCAGGTCAAAGAGTTGGAGACCATTTATGCTGCTTTAGCTGACCAGAATAAGGAAGTGGGCACCGATTCGGTAAGGATTTTTGTGGCTTTGTATAAAGGATTGCCAATCACATTGACCGACACCACCTATCTCCCTACACCGGCGGCAGATATCCTGAAAACCAAAGCGACCCTCAGCAAAGAACAGCTGGAATTTGTAAATACCCATACTGTGGAGGTCCCTTGATCTGCGGCTGAACTGCGTTCCTTTCTGCTGACTTGGTTCGTGGCCAATGGCAGTAAAGCCAATTCCAACGTTGCTGTGGCGCTGGAAAGGTTTGGGCCGGGACAGTGGATTAATATTTCAGCGAATGACAAAGCCACTGCCGATTGAAGGCGGTGGCTTTTGATTGACAAAATATTTTATTGACGGGTGGCAAAGGAACGTTCTTTTTACTTTCCCTTTTACTAAATATTTGATTGAAAGAATGTCCAACTTTTTCTGGAGGAGCAACCCTTGTCGCTTAGCGGGACTTAGCGGGTCAGTTTGGCTAAGGCCAGCCGGCTTTCCAGCTGCATAAATTCCGCCGGCAGTTGATGTGCGGCATCGCGCAGTACTTCCTCGGCCCAGGGTTCCTGGATCGAGCCCAAGGCGCGGATGGCCAAAGCTTGTTTATAAAGCTGCGGCGCGTAAACCCGGTGGACGCTCTGATTATGGGGATTGAAATTTTGGATATAGCCTTTACGGATCGGGGATCCGTATACATGAATCGTGATGGCGGCCTTGTCCCCCATTGCCCCCATCTGGTGGATTCCCTCATTCAGCGGCCGGACAAAGGTCGTATCTCCCGGGTTAAACGCACCCTCAGTAATCAATGCTACCTCGGCGCGGTTTTCCGTTTGACCGTCATCCACTTGGGCATATTTTCGTTCCCGAAACGGATTAATATAACCCCCTACCAATCCCCAGGCGCCGTGGTCGTGAATCGGGTAGCGGACTTGCGACTCCCAGATGAAAGCCCGAACGGAAAAGGATTTATCCGGACTGCGGTAAAGCATAATTTCGTTGGCATCGATTGACAGCCACTGGGACTTTAAGAAAGGTTCATCCAGCACTAAGCGGGTTAAGGTGTCATTCAGCAAATCCGGGCTGCGCAGCAAAGCCTGCAACATCTGTTGGCCTTCCTGCAAAAGCTTTGGGAGTTCCGGTTTTTGTTCCAGAAAGTGATGAAAAGCTTGGGCAAACTCCTCTAAATTATTAATGCTAATTGTTTGGCTGCTCATTTTTTGTATTCACCTCCGGCTGGTACTGAATAATTTTCGCCGACCTTTAAATCTGTCGGTTCCCTATTGCCGCACTGCCGCGCTGCCGCCGTAAAGTCAAACCCAAGCTCAAGCTCAATATCCGATACCTACCAGCTGCCGTATTTGCGGACATGGGTCCAGGCTTTGTATTCGGGATCCTCGGGGTTGGCGGCCAAGGCTTCCGCTTCTTTCAGGTATTTATTCAGGATGCCTTTTTGTTTATAAAGCAGTCGGTCGCGGCCGATGGGACAGACTTTGATGCAAACCCCGCAGGGGTAACAGCGCCGGCGGGTCAGTTCTTCCGACATTTCGGTGCAGGCCAGTTTGTCGTAATCCGCAATCAAGCGATCTTCGCGCGGAATCAGGGCCTGTTTGGGACAGCATTTGGCGCAGGCATGACACTGAATGCAGAGGTCTTTTTCGATCATCGGGTCGGAAGGCAGTTCGGCCACGGTAAACACGGAGACAAACCGCACGCGGGGCCCGAACTGTGGGGTTAATAGATTATGGCTGAGGCCGATCGTTCCCAAGCCGGCATATTTGGCGGCCATCACGTGACTGAAAGCGGCCTGCGGTTTTTCTTTGAGGATTTTCACGCTGCCAAAGCCATCGCGGGTAAAGAAATAGGAAGCGTGGCCCCGGCGATTCAGCCAGCGGACTAAGTTAAAGGCCAGGCTGTCGAGTTCCCGGTTGCAGGTAGTATAAGCTTCCTGATGCAGGATGGAGGGGGTCGTCTCAACAATCGGCAGCGGCATGGCTATGCCAATCACGATGATGGTTTTCGTCGGCGCCCAAAGCGACTGAGGCCGAAAATCAACCGGTACTTCATCCGCTTGGTTCCAGCGCTCCACCGAGGCGAAGCCGATAATATCCGCGCCCTGCTCCCGGCAAAACTGGATGATTTGCTGCTTCAACTCAGTCGGGGCGGGGCTTGATGCGGATGCCAGCGGATTCTGCCCCGAATCTCTGGGGTGCGGATCCGGGGTCGGAGTCGGGTTTGGGGTTGTTATTGTTTTTGTTGGGGTTGGTTTCGGTGGTTGCTCCATGAGAAAGTCACCCCTTCCTTTTTAAGGCATACGGGAGGCCGGAAGCAGGAGAACCGTCCTCTTGCTTCACTTGCTTCCCTTTAGGCTGGGACAAACAGATTTTTGGGTGCGCCACAGAGCGGGCAGATATCCGGCGGTTCCGGCCCCTCGTGAATGTAACCGCAGCGCAGGCACTTCCAGCGGTCGGCCTTGGGTAAACGACGCGCCCCGGCCTCCAGGCGGCGGATAACGCTGGTGGCTTTGACTTTAGGTCCGACCAGCACGGCTCCGACCATCGCCCCGTCTTTCAGGTAGTATTTTTTATAAACCCTGTTCGCCGGTTCCCGGGTTTCCACCGTATCGTATTCGGCCTCTTTGAGGCCGGGATCTCCGGCCGCGAAAACATTCGTGTCAAAGGCGGTCAGATAGAAATTGGGCACCCGCGGCTTATAGAGCTGGCCGTCATCAGCCGCGTTGGCCCCGGCGATCCGGCCCTGCTCCAGGGCCATGGACCACAGACCATAAACCTTGCCGTCATATTCGGCAACGTCGCCGGCCGCCAGGATTCCCGGTTGACTCGTCTGCATTTGCTGATTGACCACGATGCCTTGGTTGACCTCGAGGCCGGCCGCCTGGGCCAGTCCGGTATTCGGGGTAATCCCCATGGCGAAAAGGACCAGGTCGCCGTCCACGGTTTGACCGCTGGCCAATTTAATTCCTTCCACTTTTTCATCCCCGAGAACTTCGGCAACGGATGAATCGCGGAAAATCGTTACTCCGGCCTGAGTTACGGCGTCCTCCAACAGCTTGGCACTGGTGCTGTCGAGCTGTAGCGGCAAAAGCCGGGAATCGTTTTCAATGATCGTCACCTTAAGGCCGGTTTCTTTAAACGCCCAGGCCGCTTCCAGGCCGAGCAGCCCTCCGCCGACCACCACGGCCTGCCGGGCGGTTTTCGCCCATTCCTTGATCTGGCGGCAGTCGTCCAGGCTACGGAGGGTAAAGCAGCCCGGCTTAGTGGATCCGGGAACTTCCGGCACCAAACTTAGGCTGCCGGTGGACAGGATCAGCCGGTCGTAAGGGATGGCTTCCCCCTGGGCCGGGTAGACCAAACGGGCCTTGGGATCAATGCTCTCGACGGTCGTCCCGAGCATCAGGTCTACTTTTTGTTCCGCGTACCAGTCGGCCGGATGGAGGTAAAACTCCGCATCCTCCAGTTCCCCGCTCAGCAGATCGATCAGGGAAGGCCTAAAATAAGGGAGGGCCGAATCAGCGGTGATCAACTTGATGGAACAGGCCTGATTGCGCAGCCGTATCGCTTCGATCGCCGCCAGGGCTGCTGCTCCGCTGCCGATGATTACCATGCGCAACGGGTTGGTCGAGGAAAAATCGACTTCTTCTTCGCTGACCAGGTCAAAGTGGTCGGACTTGACGCCGCAGGCGGGACAGACGCCTGGGGGCTCCTCGCCGATGAAAACATGGCCGCAGACACTGCAGCGCCAGCGTCGGCCGGCCGGGTCTTTGGTGGCTTCGAGCAGGTTTTTCCCAAAGGTGTAACCGAACATGAAGGCATCTTCCAGATCACTGTCCGATGGCTTGAAGTTCACCTTTAACCCGCGCTGTTCCACGTTCATGCGCAGGCTGCGCAGCCGGCTTTCAATGTTTGGCACCGCTTCCCCGCTCCAACCGTAGGCTCCGAACGCAGCCGCCATTTTCCCGGCGTGCGTGATCGGGCTGAGGTGCGTCAGCAATTCCCAGATGGGCGGGAGGGCGTCGCCATTGATGGTCGGAGACCCGATCAGCAGACCGTCCGCCTGATGGATGCTCTTTAAGGCCTCCGCCACCGGGGTGGTGACCAGGTCAAACGATTCGACTTCGAACTCGCCAACGGTTTCCAGGCCCTCAATAATGGCTTTGGCCAGGGTGGCGGTATAACCGTAAGCGGAAACGTAACAGACCACGATCTTTCTGTACTCGGAAGTACGGGGCTCCTCGGCCGACCACTGCCGATACAGATCCAGGTAGTAATCGAGGTTTTGGCGGAGGATCGGGCCATGCCCCGGGCAGATGCAGTCATACTCGAGCCCGGCGATCTTGTCCAGGGCCTCGCGCATATAACCCTTAAAAGGGCTGAGAATCATGTCGAAGTAGTATTTGTAAGCTTCTTCAAAATCGCCGGGGATCAGATCATTAAAGATACGTTCGTCACTGTAATGGGCACCGAAAGAGTCACACGTAAACAGAGTCTTTTGCTCCGGCGCATAGGTGTACATCGAGTCGGGCCAGTGCAGGAAAGGCGCGGAGATAAACCGCAGCTGAGTCCCGCCTAGGTCGAGCGTGTCACCTTCCCGCACCTCCCGGGACTTAAAGGGACGGTTGACGATCGCCTGCAGGAAAGTAAGCGCTGTCTGCGATCCGATGATCGTCAGGTTGGGGTTAAGCTGCAGCAGCCGGGCAATGCTCCCGGAGTGATCCGGTTCGGTGTGGTTCATGATCAGATAATCTATCTGGGAGGGATCGGCTGCTTGTTTGAGGTTTTCTAAATATTGGTCGAAACATTTTTCTTTGACCGTTTCCAACAGGACCGTCTTTTCCTGGCCTTTAATTAAATAAGCGTTATAAGTAGTGCCGAATTTGGTTTCCATGATCACATCAAAAACGCGCAGATCCGGGTCTAAGGCTCCAATCCAAAATACATTAGGTTTAATCTCTGTAGCGGCCAATTTTAATCCACCTCCTAATATGTATTTCTTCTATTTAAGATCAGATTAAAGATGAATTTCGCCACCTATCAAAAAAATCCTGCTTTATGATCAGGAAGTGGCGGAATATGGTTCAGCGGATCGATTATCGACAAATTTCGGGAGGGTTCGGGCGGGGACTGTCCCCAAACCTGAGCAGACCGTCCGAACCGGCAGAACCAAACCTGATCTGCTCAAAACTTGTCTCTCTTTTTGATTAATGGTAGTATGAGAAAAATAAGGAAGCAGTTCTATCTGTTGATGCAGCAATGAATGAACCAAGAAAGAGTGGGTGGGGGTTTTGCGAAAAGTAGTCGTTTTGATGCTGTTGCTGAGTTTTATGGTTTTAGGGCTCGGCGTGGCAGAAGGGTCAGCGGCCGGCCAAACTCAGTCGGGACTGGCTAAACATGAACCGACTTGGGGGGCATTTATCGGGGCCACGATTGACCGGGACCCAGCAGTTAATAATGATTTGAGTCGGGTGCCAGAGGCATATGGCAAAAATTACGCCATGGTGCTGGTCTACGCGCAGTGGGGAGAACCCTTGCCCGTATTGTCTACCCGAGCCGCGGCTGAGGCGGATGCCGCCCTGCAGGTAGCGTGGGAACCGTCCGACGGATTAGAGGCGGTTAACGATAACAATTATGTTCGTCAATTTGCGCGCAAGCTGAATGATTACGGCAACCCGGTCTTCCTGCGGTTTGCCTCGGAAATGAATGGCGAGTGGGTTCCCTGGACCGGCGACCCGGCTTTGTATATCGAAAAGTTCAGGCTGATTAGCCAGATCATGCGGGAAGAGGCGCCGAATGTAGCCATGGTCTGGTCCCCTAACTGCGTGCCGACCAAGAACATCAATCAATACTACCCGGGCGATCAGTACGTGGATTGGGTAGGGGTGAGCGGTTATTCGGACTATTATTTCATCGGCAATCCGGCTTCCAAAGAATCGGTTGCCAAGAATTTTTTCCAGGGCAAAAACGCCCAGCCGCTCAGTAAATTTGATTATGTTTACCAGCAGTATGCTTCCCGAAAACCGATCATGATCTCGGAGACCGGGGTGGCCTGGGCCAACCGCAATCCATACGAAGTTGTTGCTGAATGGGGAGCCGAGCATTTAAAGAGACTGTACCGGGAACTACCCGTCCGTTACCCGCGGATCAAGGCGATCTGTTATTTCAATGTGGATTTAATGAGTAATCCGCGGATCGCGGGACACAGCCATTACCTGCTATCGGGTAATCCGTTGATGCAGCAGGCATTCAGGGAAGCAATCGCCAACCCTTGGTATCTCGATAGCTGGCGTAAAAACGTTCCCATCCCCATTCAAGTCGAGCTGAACGGCCGAAACCTGGCTTTTGATGTGCAGCCGGTAATCGTAGACGACCGGGTCCTGGTGCCGGCCCGAGCGGTTTTAGAAGCCATGGGTGCCACCCTGCAGTGGGAAGAAACAACGAAAACCGTTACGGCAAAAAAAGACGGCCAGGTACTGCGGCTGCAAATCGATAATCCGAAGGCAACCCTGAATGGACAACCGCTGCCGGATATGGATGTTCCCGGCTGCATCATCAATGGAAGGACCCTGCTGCCGCTGCGTTTTATGGCCCAAACCTATCAGATGCAGGTGGCCTGGGATGCCCAAGCCCGGAAAGTAACGATTAACAATTAGAAAGGGATTTTATTCCCGGATCCCGACGCGCAGGAATCAGCCAGCGGGAGAAACAGGTAGTAACTTGATCCCGGACGCGCAGAAATTAGCCGGCGGTCATTCAGCCACGTTCAGTATGGTCGTTGGGGTGATCACCGGCATCTTCATTTCTCTTTATTAGTCCAGCATTAGTTTAGCGATCGATTATCGATAAATTTCGAGAGGGGACTGACCCCATAGAAAGAGGGTATTTATGTCAGTTTTGGCTGTAGCCACCTTAGTGGGATTTGCAGCTGGTGGCCTGGGTTCCCTGGGCGGAGGTTTGCTCACCGTGGCCCTGGGACAACTGGGCGAAAAATGGTTGAGCATGATGATGGGCTTCTCCGCGGGCATTATGATCGCGGTCGTCTGTTTTGACCTGATGCCGGAGGCGATTGCGGCGGGAGGCATGTTTTATGGCTTGCTGGGTTTAATGATCGGGGCGTTAGGTTTACTCCTGGTGGATGTATTTATTCCCCATTCCCACGGGACCAGTGAGGAACCCAGCAAGTCGGCGAAGTTTTTAAGGACCGGGGTGCTTTTAGCCATCGGGATGACCATGCACAGCATTCCGGAGGGGATGGCCATTGGGGCCAGTTACGCGATTGACGATCTGCACGGGTTGAGGCTGGCCATCTTGATTGCCATCCAAAAACTACCCGAGGGAATGGCCGTCTGTACCCCGATTATCCTGGGGGGAGTTAAACGGCTCGGTTCCCTGGGCTGCACCTTGGCGGCTGGATTGCCGGTCGGAATCGGGGCCTTTATCGGAATACTCGCCGGGAATATATCCCCGCTGGCGCTGTCTGTATCCCTCGGTTTTGCCGCCGGCGCGATGCTTTTTATCACATGTGATTCCCTGATCCCGGATGCGCAGGAATTATCCAGCGGTCATTCAGCCACGATCAGTATGGTCGTTGGGGTGATCACCGGCATCTTCATTTCTTCCTTATTGGTTTAGCAGTAGTTTAGCGGATCAACGATCGGGCGCAGCCATCAAGGGACTGGGCAATGGCTTAGAGCAGATTATGCGTTTCTTGACAGATCGTTTGCGGGATAAGCCTCAATTTTCGAGCGATTTCGGGAAGGAGCGGTCCCCAAACCTCATTTTCAAACCTCCGTCTTGGAGGTTTTATTTTTTAATGGTAGGAAATTAGCTAGCGGTGTGGAACTTATTAATTACGCAAAACTTAGTATTTATGGAAAAACCGGAGGGGACAGTCCCCTCATCAATTATGGTAAA
>CAZKWP010000038.1:0-2166 GCA_964556555.1 uncultured Syntrophomonadaceae bacterium | reverse complement strand
ATGCGGATCTTACATACTTCCGACTGGCATCTGGGCCGTACTTTTTACGGGATTCAGCTGACCGATGACCAGGCTTTTGTTTTAGAGGATTTTATTCGGCTGGTCCGGGATACGCGACCCGATGCAGTCCTGATCGCCGGCGATATTTATGACCGTTCTGTGCCGCCGATTGAGGCGGTTCGCTTGTTGGATGAGGTGCTTTCGCGAATCCTGATGGACTACCAAGTGCCGGTTATCCTGATTGCCGGCAATCACGACAGCCCGGACCGCTTAGGTTTTGGCCAGCGGCTTTTGGCCCGTCAGGATTTGCACGTCCTGGGGCAGCTGGAACGCGGACTGGCCCCGGTGGTTATTGCTGACTCCGCTGGTCCAGTTTATTTTTGTCCGCTCCCCTTTGCCGAACCGGCCTTGGTCCGGGATCGGCTGTCCGCCCCGGAGGCGCAAAGTCACGACCTGGCCATGGCCAGTCTGCTCGGGCACTTTACGGCGCAGATCCCTCCCGGGCCCGGGGTTCGAACCGTAGTTATGGCGCACGCCTTTGTGGCCGGGGGCGAAAGCAGTGAATCGGAGCGGCCTCTTTCGGTAGGCGGCTCCGGCACGGTCGAGGCCGCCCATTTTCAGCCGTTTAACTACGTGGCTTTAGGCCATCTGCATCAGTCCCAGGCGGCGGGAGCCAAACATATCCGCTACGCCGGGTCTTTGATGAAATACTCGTTTTCCGAAGCAGAACACCAAAAATCCGTAACCCTGGTGGAAATGGATGCGGCCGGGAGCGTGAAGAGTGAGGCGATCCCCCTTACTCCGCGCCGGGAGGTGCGGTGTATCACCGGTTATCTGCCGGAAATCCTCAAAGGGCCGCCACCCGGGGTAAACCGGGAGGATTACCTGATGGTAACCCTTAAAGATACCGGGGCGATCCTGAACATTATGGGAACCTTGCGGGAGGTCTATCCGAATGTGCTGCGGGTAGAACGTCCTCATTTAACCGCGGGCAATGAGCTGCAGGGTCCGGTTGGGGACCACCGGCGTTTGACTGAGGCCGAACTGTTTACTTCCTTTTTTGAGCAGGTCACCGGAACCGCGCTGAGCGAGGCGGCAGCCCAGGTGTTTGCGGAAACCGTCAGCCGCCTCTACCAGCCGGAAACGGGGGTGCGAAAAAATGAGACCGCTTAACCTGACCATGAGCGCGTTCGGGCCTTATGCCGGCACGGAAAATATTGATTTTACCCGCCTGAAGGATCGCAGTATTTTCCTGATCCATGGGCCCACCGGATCCGGCAAAACCACAATTTTAGATGCGATCTGTTTTGCGCTTTACGGCGACAGCAGCGGCGCCGAAAGGGAGGGCAAACAGATGCGCAGTCAGCACGCGGATCCCGGGGTGGTCACCGAGGTGGTTTTTGATTTTGTCCTGCGCCAGGAGATTTACCGGATTAAACGCCATCCCGAGCAGGAACGTCCCAAGCGGAGGGGAGAAGGCACAACGACCCTGCGGCCGGAGGCTACCCTTTGGCGAATGTCGGCCAGCGCGGGTGCAGCCGCGGATGAAACGGTTGGCATGGGTAGCGCCGGTGGCGCGGCAGGTGCCGGCGTGATTGCAGCTGCGGGTGAAGTGGCGAGTGCAGCGGAATTTCCAACATCATCAGCGGTTGATCCGTATCCGAATCAGCATTCGCGTACGGACAGCGCCTATATGCAACACCAAAATGACGAGGGTCAGGTGCTGGCCAGCGGCTGGACCAAAGTCACGGAGGCCGTGGAGGGATTGCTGGGTTTTCGCAGCGATCAGTTCCGGCAAGTGGTCATGCTGCCCCAGGGGCAGTTTCGTAAGCTTTTAACCGCTGATTCCCGCGAACGCCAGTTTATTTTGGAGACCCTGTTTCACACCGAATTATACCGGCGGATTGAGGAGTCTTTAAAGGAATCGGCCCGGGATATTCAAAAAAAAGCAGAGCAGATTGCGGACCGGCAGCAGTGGGTCCTCCAGGAAGCCAGGGCGCAGGACCGCGCCGAACTAGCCGCGCGGCATAAGGAGCACACGGCGGAAATCAGCCTGGTGCAGGAGAAGCTGGCGGAGAGTCAGCAACGCATTGTTCAAACCCAGCAGCTATATACGGAAGGGCAAAAGACGCAGGAAAAACTGGCCGAGCAGGCCAAAGCGCAGCT
>CAZKWP010000037.1:9817-16950 GCA_964556555.1 uncultured Syntrophomonadaceae bacterium | reverse complement strand
GGTAACGCCCTGGGAGAGTAGGTCGTTGCCAGAGAATTTTAATAAGCCTCAGGTTAAAACCTGGGGCTTAAATTTTGGTTCACAGCCTAAAATTACTTTGTGAATAAATCATTTGTCCACTCAGTGATCTGTTTTAGATTGGTTTTCTTAAGGATTGTTTTTAGAAATTGCATACCAGTTATACTTTGAGCTAGACCAAACATGCCTTATCTTCTATACATTTCCTTCAACTTAATACTTCCCTGAGAATATTGTAGACTGACGATTATTATTATATCAGCTATCGAATGGGGGAGTGTGTCTATGTCACCCGTGGTAACGGTTGGAAATGGTATAGATTTAATCAGAATCAATCCCGCTTACTCTTTAGACCTTAAAGACGCTTATCGCATCCGGGTTTCCTCGGATCAGGGAACTTTCTCCTGTGAAGCCCACTATATTGAAATAATAGAAAATCCGGATTATTTGGTGCTTGAGTGTTACAATTCTAAAGATATCCCCTCGGATGTTACCACTTTTTCTTTTTATAAGGTTGAATCGATCAATATAACCAAATCATCCGAACGCAGTCTGGACCTGATAATAACGCAAGATAGAAAAGTTAAGAACCCGGATTAATCCGGGTTCTTAACTCCGTTTCCAGCAGGATACGATTTACGAAGTGATTCAAAGAATTAGCTTTTAAAGAATTAGTTTTTGTTATTATTACGGATATACGTATGGCAATGAGGGCACTGGGTCAGCGGTTTGCTCTTGTTGAAAACTAATTTTTGCTTGCAGCCGGTACAGATGTGTCTTCGCCAACCCTTGGCGTAAGCGATGATAAAATAAAAGATTGCAGCCATTAGGCAACATAAGGCAAACAAGATAAAGATCGTAATAAGCATCGTCAGCATGTATCTCACTCCTTATTTTTTATATATTCGACACTAGTGGCTAAATACCTGCTGATAAAGAAAAGGACTAAACCTGATTCAACGGCTGATTGGAAGGCCGGTAAGTAAAAGAACATGCCTGAATTAGCGGTTGACAAGTAAAAGGCCGGCCTAAAATTGCAATCGGCACACGAACTGACAGATGGGTAAACGATTGGGTACGTTATATTTACTTGAACTATTTACATAGACGGAGTTGACTTATAAAATAAAAGTTTAGGAGACAAAGTATAATAAAAGGATATTAATATAGGAACGGGTGAGATAAATTATGCAGATTTGCCAAAACATCCTGGAAGTAACTGGACATACGCCAATTGTTAAGCTGAATAAGACCGTACAGCACTGTCCGGCTGAAATATATGCCAAATTAGAGATGTTTAATCCCAGCGGCAGCGCCAAGGCCAGGGCTGCTTTGGGGATGATCGAGGATGCGGAAAAAAAAGGCTTAATAAAACCGGGACATATCATTATCGAACCTACCAGTGGAAATCAAGGGATTGGGTTGGCCATGGTCGGAGCGGTAAAAGGTTATCGGGTAATGGTAGTGATGCCGGACAGCATGAGCCGGGAGAGGCAGGAATTGGTGAAAGCGTATGGGGCGGAGGTATTTCTAAGTCCTGGGAAAGACGACATTCAGGGAGCCGTGAATTTGGCCAACGAGCTGTTGAAAAAACATGCTGACTCTTGGATGCCAAACCAGTTTGCGAACCCAGCCAACCCGGATTACCATTCCCAGACTACTGCCCAGGAAATACTTAATCAGATGGACCAGATTGACGCCTTTGTGGCCGGGGTGGGGACCGGAGGCACTCTTTCGGGGATAGCCCGAGTTTTGAAACAGAAGTACAACAACATTGTGATTTATGCAATTGAACCCAGTCAATCGGCAGTTATCTCTGGACACAAGCCGGGAATCCATAGGATCCAGGGGATCGGGGATGGTTTCGTGCCGGATAATTTAGACCGGAAGCTGCTGGATGGCACCATCATGGTGGATGAAAATGAAGCGATTGAGATGACACGAAAGTTGGCCAAAGAAGAGGGGATCTTAGCGGGCATCTCCAGCGGGGCGGCGGTGGCAGCGGCCAAAGAAATTGGGGGTTGGCTGGGGCCAGGCAAAAAAGTTTTAACCATTTTTCCCGATGACGGAGAACGCTACTTCAGCCTGAAGGTTTTTGAAGGGTAAGCTCTTTTTATTATATTGTCCTGCTTTTCTTTTTAAATTTGCCTATTAAATGTGATTGCTTCATCATGCGTAAAGGCCAGTTTTAATCCCTGTGGAAACCGGCCTTTTATTTTTTAGCGGCCGGGTTATTTGCCGATATGGATGATAGGCAACCAAACTTTATGACCGAAAAAAGGGCATGGTCGTAAATGACGACTATGCCGAGTTTGTCAGGGATTCTAAATCCATCTGACCGGATTAAGATCGCTTTGGCTAGGCGTTCAAATCAATGACAGCTGAACCGATGACAAAAACAGCATTGAATTACCAGCAAAATAGCAATACAATAAGCGAGGTTAGGGAAACAAAAACCCCAAAAACCGCCTTGCTCAACACTTTTCAATGTCATCCCTCCCGGATCATATTGTTGTTTCCTCTACATAGTATTAAAGTAGATATCTGATGTGTGCAAGTCTTGCTGCGAATTTATTAAAATGGTTGTTTTATTTAATGTTTTAAATTACATAGCGGCAGCAGATTCTGGAACGGTTGTTTCGGTTCTGTCAATTTTTTCTGAGATTATCCGCAGGATTATAATATAAAAATGGTTCACTTTAGGAGAAAATCGATTACAATAAGATTAGGCATTTTTTTAGCTTAGCCAGCAGTAATACTTCGAGCTTAGTTATAGGAAGGGCGATAGCATTGACCAGAACCTTAGTCGTTGGCGATATTCACGGCTGTTATAATTTGCTGGTTAAAGGGTTAAAGCGGGCGGGCTATGAACCGGGAAAGGATCGGCTGATCCTTTTGGGCGACTATATTGACCGGGGAGTTGATTCGGCGAAAGTCGTGGAACTGGTCCGGGAATTGGTAGGCAAAGGGGCCATAGCCCTCATGGGCAATCATGAAGATATGATCCTGGATACCCTGAATGACTGGGAGGCAAAAAACTCTTACTGGTTTTTGAATGGAGCCAGAAACACCCTTTTAAGCTATGGAGTGGATAATAAGCAGGCTAAAGACCGAAAAGCCGTAATGCAGGCGATTCCCCGGGAACATCTCGACTTTTTCCGGTCCCTTCCTTTATATTATGAAGATGATCAATACATATACTGCCACGCGGGAATCAGGCCGGGCATACCCTTGCCGGAACAAAAGAAAGAGGATATTCTTTGGATCCGTGATTCCTTTATTGCCGCCCCGTTCGAAGGCAAGACCGTGGTTTTTGGGCATACCCCGACTACCTTGATTGACGACCATCATGGCTTAGCTACGATCTACCGGAGCACGGGAAAAATCGGGATCGATACGGGCGCGTATTTTTCAGGTTTGCTAACGATTTTAGAATTGACCGCTGAAACTTGCAGCCGCAACAGTCGGATTCGAAGCGCTTAAGCTTTTAGAAAAAAGAAGGGGGGAAATCAAATGATCTGGCAGGATACTTTCCTAACCTTCGTTGATCTTAACCGCTTCGCGGTTCCTTTGGATGAGTTTGCCAAAATCGTCCGGACTAAGCGCGGCCGAATGCTAGGCGCGGTGCGCTTGGAGCTAAAAAGTGAAGGCCAGCCAAAAGTGATTTATGCGGTGATTGTGAAGTCCGGGTTCAGCACCTCCGGCAAGTCTGGGAACATGAGTATGGTCGTTTATTACCTGGAATTGAGTTCCGCTGCCGGGGGAGGCCGCGACGCAGCTTTGGATATTTTAAACCAGAATCAGGTTAAACTGTTTGACGCCCTCCCGGATTTGGTTGCTGCCGGCAAAGATCCGGACAAGTCAGTGAGCACCCCGAAATCTACCCTGAATAAAAACCTATTCCATGAGTATCTGGAGAAAAAGATTAAGGAATTAGGCCAAAGGTTCAGAAATTAGCTGTTTGGTTTAAAAATGATAGGATCGACTAAATGACTAGACTAAATGACTATAAGTTAAGCAATTAATTAAAGCCAGCGAATTCGCTGGCTTTTAGAATAGTAGACGAAACCGCCTTCACCATCTAAAAAACAGCGAAGGCGGTGTTTGTTTTTTATTTTAACTCCTTTAACCAAACCTTTTATAAGTCGGATTTGCGCAGTTGATTTAATTTTTGCGGACACAACAAAGCGGACGTTGCATCGATTCTTTAAAGGCTAACTATATTATATATTTATGTTGCGGCTTCGCAGCTGGTTTTTCGTTACTTTTCCCATGGTATTTCTGGGTAGCTGGTCAATGGCATAAATCGCTTTCGGCCGTTTATAGCCCGCCAGCTTGGCTTGGCATAAGGCGACAATCTCAGCCAGATCAACCTCCTGCCCGGTTTTGGCCACCACATAGGCCACTACCCGCTCGCCTAAATCCGCATCCGGCACGCCGACCACGGCCGCTTCTTCCACCGCGGATGACAATTCAATCACTGCCTCAATCTCTTTTGGGTAGACATTCATGCCCCCGGAAATAATCAGATCTTTGGAACGGCCAATCAGGAAGAGGTATCCGTCTGCATCCCGGTAACCAAGGTCTCCAGTCAGAAACCACCCGTCCTTAAAAGATTCCTGCGTCTTCGCCGGCATTTGCCAGTAGCCCTGGAACACATTTTTCCCTTTAACCCAGACTTCTCCAACTTCCCCTGGCTTAACTTCTGCGCCATCTAAGCTGACCAGGCGCAACGCTACCCCCGGTAACGGCAGCCCTACACTCCCCGGTTTGCGTTCGCCGTTTAACGGGTTAGAGGTGTTAATGCCGGTTTCGGACATCCCATACCGCTCTAGGACGGAGTGCCCGAATTTCTGCTTAAACTGTTCAAAGGTGGCCGCGGCCAGTGGAGCAGAGCCGGATACCCAGAGCCGCATCGTATTGAGCTGCGGTTGTCCGGCTTCCGCTAATTGGAGTAACCGGTGATACATGGTCGGCACTCCCATAAATACCGTACAGCCGTATTGCTGGATGCAATTAAGGGTATCCTGGGCCTCGAATTTGGTCCGCATAATAATTTTCATCCCGGCGTGAAGGGCTCCGTGGAAGGCAAATAAAAGACCGTGTACGTGAAAGATCGGCAATACATGGAGCAAGACATCCCGATCTGAATGACCCCAGATCTTGTGCAGGGATTCAATCGTAGTCAGCAGGTTTTCGTGGCTGAGCATTGCCCCTTTGGAGCGCCCGGTCGTTCCCGAGGTGTAGATAATGAGCGCCGTGTCGGTTGGTTTGGCTGGGCAATCCATATTCGCGTCGGAAGGCTCTTTTGGGTTTTGTATTTGGCTTTGGATTTGATTTTGGGGAGGAAGCAGGTCGGAAAAAGGTAGTACGCCTGCGCCGCTGCTAACGTTTCCAGCGTTTGAACCAACGGTTATTACGTGCTCCAGATCGGGAAAGGCCGTGGATTTAGGTTGGGCAAAGCTGGCCTGCTGGTGGTCGGTGATGAAAATCTTGGCCCCCGAATCAGCCAGGAAGTAAGCAATTTCATCCGGAGTATAGGTTGGATTGAGCGGGATGCTGATACTGCCCAACTGTAAGTTCGCCAGGTGGGCGTATAAAAATTCTAGACATTTGGGTAACTGCAGGGCCACCCGATCGCCCGGCCGGACCCCTAAGTCCCAGAAAGCCTGCCGCACTCGGGCTACCGTATCCCAAAGCTCTTCGTAGGCAATTATTTGGTTATCATATATCAATTGCTGCTTGGCATACTTCGTGCAGGATAATTTAATGCGCTCCGCCAGATTCATAAGACTAGACCCTCCTAAAAAAATATTGATGATTATTAATTTTTTTTTCTGGTTTTCAGTTTACTACTAATTAAATTCGGATTAAAGAGAAAGACCTGAATTTTAAAAAACCATTGCGGCGAAGATCTCGAGTTAAGGCTCGAGATCTTGGCTTTGGCAGAGGAATAGCAGCCTTAGAAAAAACGGTTAGTTTATCCAAGGACTGGGACACTTTTGCGTAAGAATTAATATGATGCTATAAGCTAGGATTTTAATGGAGGGTGGTTTTATGCCTATTCAATATGGGGATATTATCCTGATACAAGGCGATGATCCCTTAAGCAAGATGATTCAAACTCTGACCCGGAGTAATTGGAGTCATACGCTGCTGGCGGTGGGAAGGGGCGAGTTTGCCCAAATGGGTTCCCTTGGATTTACCGTAGGCTCGCAGAGTATGAACCGGCCGTACGCGGTACTCAGACATAAAGAAATGACGAATCCTTACTCGACAAAGACCCGGGGTTACATGAACAATATGAATAAGATAATCGAACAGTTAATGGTTAGGCCGCCCAGGTTTGACTTCCTTAAACTAATAACCCTGGGAATCAAACTTTTGGGGCAGAACATGCGGCCTTCAGTCGCCGCAGTCCAACCGGGATCCTTTGTTTGTTCGGGTCTGGTCGATTATGTGTATGAGCAGGCCGGACTGGACCTGCTGCCCAATAAAGACCCCAAGGACACGACTCCCGCTAATCTTGCGGAACTGGCTTCGGGGCAGGATCCCGTCTTTGTCTTGGTCTACTCGAGTATCGGCAGATTATAGCGGTCAGGTCATAAGGCTGACATTTTCAAAAATATTTGGTTGAAAGCGAAAACAAAAACAATCAAAATTTAGCGCCTTTCCTTTAAACAAAAGAAACAATACCGAATTACTTAAGCGGTATTGTTTCTTTTGTTCGTTTAATGGGTTGTTGTCGGGCTCAACGGGATTTAATTAAACCATGGGAATATCAGTTAATAGCTGCTTCCAGGCATCTGTTACCGGATATATGGCTGATAATAGATTGCATTAAAGCTGATTATTCAATGGCGAATGAAATGGAGACCGTGCTGGTAATCTTGATCTGACCCGGTTCGATGGGCGTCATCGCATCCATGGAGCTTCCCAGTCCGGATGACTTAAGGTTGTGGAGCGGTTCTTCATAATAACCCCCGGATTCGTTAATCTGTAAAATCCGGCCCAATTTGATTCCCAGAGCGGACGCAACGGTTTCCGCTTTGCTGCGGGCTAAAATACAGGCTTTTTGCAGAAATAACTGAAGATGAAGGTTTTTCCAATAAAAG
>CAZKWP010000037.1:0-9807 GCA_964556555.1 uncultured Syntrophomonadaceae bacterium | reverse complement strand
CTCCTGGGTGGCGGGGCCGGTATTTTCTTTCAGGAAGCGGACATCCTGCACCTGATTTGCCCCGGCCGCAATCGCGGCATCTATAATTGTCCCTACCCCGGCTAGATCTTTGGTGGTGACTTGAATTTGGTTTTGGGCGGAGTAGCCGATAATTTCCGGTTTATCTCGGTTTTCGTCGTAGTTGTACACCGGCCAGACGCTGAAATTAGCCGTTTGGATCTTATCCCGTGAAATTCCTTTGGCGAGCAGAGCCTCAATTACCGAGTTGCTAAGCTTGGCATTTTTTTCGCTGGCCTTTTGGGCGGTGGCATCATTGGTTACTGCGGCTAACGTGATTACTGCCTGGTCCGGGGTTACGCTAACCGAACTGGTGGCATTAACGTTAATCGAAGGAATGGGGTTTTCCGCGGCCAAGGCCGGCAGCGCCATTAAGCTGAGCAGGAGCAGGGTCAGAAGGATGCCGCCAACCACGGATTTGGGTTGAGTCTTAATTTTGAACATTGATCTCACTCCTTAAAATAGATTTAATTTCCTATACTTAGGTAAACGCTCGTTTACGCCAAAAAGTAACTGCCCCGGTTTAATCTGGCAAGAGCAGCGAGACAAACAAAATAGCCTGATTTTAGGCATTCTTGCTATAATAGAAAGGATAATCAAAGATACCGCTGGACGAAGCCAACCCCTTTTTTCATATAGTTAATAAGTGAGGAAGGAACAACTCCTTTCAATCGCGGGGCGCAGCCAAACTCGAGCATCAGTTCACAAGGAGCAGACATGGAAACGATTTACGGTTATTTGGAAAGAGTAACTTACTATAACGAAGAAAATAGTTTCATGGTGGCCCGACTTAAGGAGAAAGGGGCCAGGGAACTAACTACGATCGTCGGTAATCTGGCCGGGATCAACCCGGGGGAATCGCTGCAGCTTTTAGGCAAATGGGTGCATAATAAGCAGCACGGCCGGCAATTTTTGGTCGAAAAGTATGAAACCCGGGTGCCGGCAACGGTCAATGGGGTTGAAAAGTATTTAAGCTGCGGGCTCATAAAAGGGATCGGCCCGGTGATGGCCAAGCGGATCGTCAAGCTCTTTCAGCTTAATACCTTGGAGGTAATTGAAAATTCGCCGCAAAGGCTGCTGGAAGTGGAAGGGATTGGTGAAAAGCGGGTTGAGATGATCGTCAGGGCCTGGGACGAGCATAAAGAAGTTAAAGAGATTATGGTATTTCTCCAAGGGCATGGGGTCAGCGCCACCTATGCGGCCAAGATTTTTAAGCGCTATGGCAAAGAAGCGGTTCGGACGGTACAAGCCAATCCGTACCGCTTGGCCGCCGATATTCACGGAATCGGATTTATCACGGCCGATAAGATTGCCCGCTGTTTGGGGGTGCCAGCGGATTCCATCCTGCGCGCGGAAGAAGGAATCCTGTATGTTTTAAACCAGTTTATCAACGAAGGGCATGTCTGTTACCCCTATGCGCCCTTGGCCGAAGAAGCGGTCAAGCTGCTGGAGGTAATCCCGGATGTGGTGCAGCAGGCCTTGCTTAATCTGGCCGCCAGCGGTCGGGTCGTCTTTGAAAACGAATCCGCTGTATCTGCTGTATCCGTGGCATCCGCGGCGGCTGAAGCAAGCGGCGGCGAAAATCTGCTGGTTTATGCGGCTCCGTTTTACCAGGCGGAGCGAAACCTGGCCCAGCGGTTAATTACTTTAAGGGATACCCCGGCCCGAACCCGTCCTTTCGACGCAGCCAAAGCAGTGGGCTGGGCGGAAACCAAACTGGGGTTTGCTTTGGCTGACAAGCAAAAAGAAGCGATCGCGCTGGCCGTCACCCAAAAGCTTACTGTGATTACCGGCGGCCCCGGCACCGGGAAAACAACGATCATCTGGGGCATCCTGCAGATTTTAAACGCCCTGAAACTAAAAGTCCTGCTGGCAGCCCCTACTGGGCGGGCCGCCAAAAGAATGCAGGAAGCGACCGGGCAGGAAGCCAAAACCATCCACCGCTTGTTGGAGTTTGCCCCCCATCGAAGCGGCAGCCAGAGGGATCAAAACAATCCTTTGGCCGCTGAGGCCGTGATTGTGGACGAAGCCTCCATGATCGATCTAATCTTAATGCACAGCTTGGTCAAGGCTATTCCTCCCCACGCCATGTTAATCTTGGTGGGCGACGTTTATCAGCTGCCCTCGGTGGGTCCGGGGAGTGTCCTGACTAGTATTATTGATTCCCAGCAATTTGCGGTGGTGGTGCTTTCGGAGATATTCAGGCAATCGGCGCAGAGTCGGATTGTGGTAAATGCCCACCGCATCAATCAAGGGGAGTTTCCGGATTTGAGAAAAGCCGAGGGCTTCCGAAATGACTTTTATTTCATTAATGAACCCGAACCCGAACAAGTGGTACAAAAGATTATCGAGCTGTGTAAAAACCGTATCCCCCGCAGTTTTCGGTTTCACCCGGTGCAGGACGTACAGGTCTTGACGCCGATGCATAAAGGAACAGCCGGCGTTGGCAACCTGAATCTGGAACTGCAGAAAGCGTTAAACCCGAATCGAACCGGGGTTACCCGGTCCGGGATGACCTATTGCCTTGGGGATAAGGTCCTGCAAAGGACGAACAATTATGAGAAACAGGTTTATAACGGGGATATCGGCTGGATACAATCGATTCAGCTGGAAAACCAGGAAGTTGTAGTCAGATTTGAAGACCGGCAGGTCCGTTATGATTTCGTGGACCTGGACGAATTGGTTTTAGCTTACGCCATTTCAGTTCATAAATCCCAGGGCAGCGAATACCCGGTCGTCATAATGCCGGTGCTGACCCAGCATTTTACATTGCTGCAGCGAAATTTACTTTACACGGGCGTAACCCGGGGGAAAAACCTGGTTATCCTTATCGGCACTAAGAAGGCCTTAGCCATCGCGATTAAGAACAATAAGACGCAAAAAAGGCATACGAGGCTTAAGGAACGGTTGATTGACCCGGGGTTGAACGCTCCGGGGTTAATTGATCCCGTTTTTATTGATTAGGCGCTGGAGTCAGACCGCGGTTAAATGAAAAAGCAACTCAGGACCGGTTAAACGCTCCTGAGTTGCTCAGTAAAATTAGCAGCCGCAAAGGATTAAACTCAATCTGCTTTTGTTTTCAGCGGTTTTAAAGGGCCGTCTGTTTATGGTAAAACTAACGGCAGGGGTTTAGGCAGCATTGGATAATCAGCAGAATCGCGATACAATAAGCTAGATTGCAGCCGTTAAATATGCCGCCAAAATTTCCTCCTAATAAATCGGACATAGTTCCACTCCTTTTAATTTATAATTTATTTGTACTTCCTAAAACAGTGTATTCTTCGGGCACACTGTTGGTTCCAGGAAAATATGATTTACGGTCGCTGATATGTTAAGATTAGATAATTATCAATAATCAGTGAAAGTTAGTTTGGATTAGGAGGAGATGCGCAGATGATCAGTAAAGAGCTGATTGACCGAATCAATTATTTAGCCCGCAAAAGCAAAACCGAAGGACTTACGGAAGCGGAAAAAGAAGAACAGGCTTCAGTAAGAAGAGAGTATATAGAGGCCATTAAATTGCGGGTCAAGGATACCCTGGATAATACGAAGATTATCCGGCAAGAACTGGCGGATGATTGCTGCGATTGCGAGACCCACTCGGGTAAATGCAGTCATCACCATTAATCGCCCAAAGCGGAAAGCCGCGTCCAAAGGAAAGGCCAGAACATTTAAATACACTAGGATTAAGTCTTGCTTAACCCTAGTGTATTTTTAGTTAACTAACCTTAAATTTCTCATTCAGCGAGCGCCTAATACCGGAAAGGGTTCAGGCAGCATTGGATTACTAAAAGAATAGCAATACAATAAGCGAGATTGCAGGACCAGAAAGAACCGCCTACGCCTTGAAGATCACCCATTGTAATTCCTCCTCATTCTAGAATGTTGGTTTGGTATCATCTTGCCACATTATATTCTAGGGTCGGGGCTTAGGTTACAAAGCAAACACAACGGAATCAAACCAGCTTTATGGAACTAATTTGATCTGACCAGTTATTTTAGGGAAAATGTTCGGAGGAAAAATGGGATTGGCTGCTCTGGGGTTAGAGGGTTAAATTATGAGGGCGGGAAGTTTGGGGTTGCCATGAATGGCGGTACAGTTGGCGGGTGGCACGGCAGATTGTTGGAATCCCTTATACACCAGGAGGCGATGGAGCTCGTTTCGCCTTTCCTTAGTGTATCTTGGTATCCTGCTTTTAGGCTTTAGGGGTTGGTTAGGCAGCTAGTTCCGAAGAATTTTTTTCGGAATGGTCGATAAACGGCTGTTCATCAAGACCGATGCTGGCTAAGATTTCATTTATCAGTTCTGTGGTCAGCTCTTTTCACCTCCTTTCAGGCTAAATTTTATTATAACCAAATTTATTTAACAAGTAAATAGGTCTGCTTATTATTTTAGTCTCAGATTACAAAGCCGGCAGAGCGGACTGAAGCCGCCCCTGCCGGTACTTGGATTGGTGAGGAGATTAAAGTTATACAGGTTATACCAGTTATTTAGGTTATACCGGTGTATTAATACCGGGCATTGCCGCCGAAGGGATTCAGGCAGCATTGGATAACCAATAAAACAGCGATACAATAGGCTAAGTTGTTGAAGAAACCGCTACCTCCGCCACAAGACATAGAATTCACCCCCAAGTCGTTAATTTATTTATGAGTCACTATTAGTGTATGATTTAACTTTAAAGGGGTGCCAAATTAATTCACCGGTGCCAGCAAATTACTTTTGCTGCGAAGACAGGAAAAGCAGGCTCCTTCGCCTGCTTTTACGTTAATCGGTTTGCCATTTTTCGATAGGTTGGTCGACCGGTTGGTTGGAACGGCTGACGGACGATTCCGTTAGCGGCTGGCCCGCTTGTTTCTTAACCAGGGGGAGATTTTGTTCGGCAGGTGGATTAATCTCAATCAAGGGGAGATAGCCGGTTTCGAAGTCAGTATTATCAGGAGCCTCAGCACTCTCCCCGGCTTTGCTGGGATTGGCAAAGGGCGGATTATAGAAGCGGTAAGGCTGCCTCGGCTTATCAATTGAATCCATAAACTTCACCTCTTTAGCATAGAATGAACGAATTCTATGCTAAATATGCATAACCGCTTCTTGGCCTTGGATATCTCACAATAACCTAGCTAAATAAGGAAATAAATCAGAGCTTTAAAATCAGCCAAACATGTTATAATAACGGCAGAATGCAAAAAGGGGGACTTTTGGTTGCTGGTGAAGGAGTCCGGTGCGGACCGCAGAACAGAAACTTTTGAAATAGTATTTCATAATTTAGGTTTACGCAGTTGGATCGAGTGCACCCTCTGCTGGAATTGCCCGCGGGGCGATGCTAAAGGCTGCTGCTACTATAACCCAACCTACTATCCGACGGATCTGGCGTATCTGCAGGAGAATAACCCGGCGGTTATTCAGGTGATTTTAGGGATGCCCCGTTTAACCATCCTGGAGAAATATTTGTCGACGGATCGGGTACAAGATCAGGACGGAGACTTTCGCTGTCCGTTTCATGCCCTAGAAGGCGGATGCCGCTGGGCCCCGGACCTAAGGGAATCAGTCTGTCGTTTCTATGTTTGTTCCGGGTGTGATATCTGGCAGGCTGAAGGGGTGGCGGTTTGGAAAGAATTTTTTGACCGTCTCGAGAGTTACGAGGCTGGGATTAATCAGTCGATATGCGCGGAGTTGGCCGTCCGCGGTCTGGATTTAAAAGTTGATCCAACGGAGTTCATTAAACAAGCGGCCCTTATTTTTAAAGAGAAGTGGGATTTTATGCCGCAGTGGTGCTGCGAATTCCCAGCCGAGGAGCGGTTTGTTTTGTGCCGGACAATTACCCCAGGAAAAGAGTGGAAATTATAAGGTGATTATAATGGAAGATCGGGGGGCTGAATTAAATTAAGGTTGAGCAGGAGATTCCAGAGTCTTGTTGAATTAAGTTAAGATGTTGCAAAGAACCCAATCTAAGGATAAAATATTTATTAAGGTCTCGGACCGGTGAAGGAATCTGACAGCACGTGTCGAATAAGGAAAAGACATACTGTAGAAGTGACTTCCCAGAATGATTAAGTAGCGAAATTTGGGAAACACTATACTTGGTATTTGCGGTACATAGATTTGTCCACATATCACACAACCACGGCCGTTCTACCGACAATTTTATTAGGTGTATTAAAAAACCGACTCAGATGATCTGGGAAGAAATGTGACCCTAGTAATTCTAGGTTACAAATTGCAGGAGGGATGTTAAGTGGCTAATGTTGAAGCCCCGATGGTTGGCAAAATTTTCTTAATCAATATCGAAGTTGGCCAAGCTGTAGAAGAAGACGATGAAATCATCGTTCTGGAATCCATGAAAATGGAAAATCCTATCTTTGCTCCGGTAAGTGGTACTGTTAAATCCATCACTTGTAAAATTGGCGATGTAGTAAACCAAGGGGATGTACTGGCAGAAATCGAATAATCGCCTTATTATCTGCGAGCATGACGGACGACGGCCGTGTTTGTTGTGCGATATGTGGAGAGGTGCATGCACCACAATTTTCCTTATTTAAAGTCAATACATAAAGGTGAGGACGCGTGCTCGGGATATTTTATCCGAATATGGCAGGAGGACCTGGTGGTCCTCCTCTATTTTTCTTTAAACGCGGAATCTAACCGGCTTTGGCCGTATTGACAAAACCCAGCCGGCTGGTTTATAAATTTAACGTATAAGAAAAATTACGTTTTATTGATCTTACTTAAAGTTTAAATATAAAATTTAGCTAACTTGGCTTAAAGGAGGAGAACGTCGTTGCCTACCTATGACTATCGTTGTGAACACTGTGGGAAGTTCCAGATTTCGCAGAGAATTACTGAACCGGCGCTAGAGACCTGTCCTACCTGTAGCGGGCAGGTAAAGAGGATTATCTCTAAGAACGTAGGGGTTATGTTCAAGGGAAAAGGCTTTTACTGCAAAGACCATTCGGACTGCCTGACCCCAATCTCGGCAGGCAAGGACGATTATAGCGCGGATGCTTATGAATCAGCGGAAAAGGATTACTATGTGGTTGATGATTCTTCCGCGAAAGAGCCGGCAAAAGCAGAGGCAACGGGGGAAAAGAAACCGGGTGCTGAAGGAAATAAGGAAAGTACGGTTAAAGCCTCGGCTTAACCTATGCGATAGCGATAAGAAAGGCCCATTCCCTTGGCGGTATGGGCTTTTATATTTCTAAGCCGTTGATTATTCCGTTGCGGATAAGCCAGCGGTGATAGAACCAGTCACTGATCCCAATCGCCATTGAACCTAAAATAGTGCCGGACCAGGAGGGAGTTAGCCCGGACAGCAGGTAAACGCTTACCCAAAGCAGCAGCCCGGTCATTACTGCACTGAACAAAGAGGCGGCCGCATTCCCGCGCCGGGGCAGAACAGTCAGATCTCCCAAGGCATATAAAATAACGGTGATGGGCACAGCGATATAGAAAACAGCGGTTACCGCATTCCGGCCAAAGAGGGGCAAAATTAAAGCCAGGCTCAAGGCAATCAGAAAATATTTAATGATTAAGGGAGTTAGATGCCGCATATCTTTCTCAATCTGCCTCCTGCTTCTATAATTCCAAAACAGGAAAGAATTCACCTCTGGAACGGTCGGATTGTTTAATCGGATTTTTGATTAGTATTTCTAAATATTAAAATTTTAATATGGAAATATTAGAATTCGTTTAAGTGATGTTAAGGTAAATTAAATGAGCTAATTGCATAACTTAAAGCAGTCCGGCAATGAAGCCAGGACTGCTTTGTTTAGGAGCTTGAATTTTTTGTAAAGGTTTTTCCCAGTCCTACGGTCTTTGGGTAAAGTTGGACTGAGTAAAGGGTTGCTGGGAATAGTTTTGCTGTGGCATATAGGACTGTTGCTGCTGCTGCGGCTGATAGCTAAAATGCGGTTGTCCCATAGAGGACTGCTGACCCATAGACGGTTGCTGACCCATATACGGTTGGTTAAAGGTCTGGCCGAATTGCTGCTGGCCAGATTGCGGCTGCTGCAGGTGCTGATGCTGTTTCAGCTCTTGCTGCTGTTGATTCAGCGCTTGCTGCGCCCGCTGAATATCCTGCGGAGGGGCAGCTTGAACCGGATACCAGCCCCGTTGATTCATAGCGTCAAAGATCATTTTTTGATGCTCAAAATCCCGGTTTAGGATATTCATACAGTCATGTCTCAGCTGCTGGTTCGAGCTTTCCAGAATGAAGTTGGTCATTGAAGAAGTCATCTGTTTATGTTCGTAGAGCAAGATTTGAATCAGGTCTTTATCAGTTAAACCCATGCTGCCGGAGGATTCCATTGAGGATCCGGTGCTTCTGGTCGCTCCGGTAGTGGCCATGGCCGAATAATTAGGGTGATTCATATGATGGGTCATTAATTTTGCCTCCTTCCTTATTACATAGTTTGGGTACTAAAATAGCGAGACAGCGTTTGATAATCGCGTTGGTGATCCTGGGCAATTTGCTGACAGAGGTTTTTCAGCTGGGGATCCCCAATCATATTGACGCAGCTTTGCGCAAAATGCGCCACATTGTTGCTCATCTTCAGATTGTCTTCTAAGAACATCAACTCGCGGGTAGTTAGTTGATTCAAAAAAAGGCACCTCCTTTTAGTTAATTAATAACCTGGGTTTCTAGAAGATCTAGTTGTAATGTTCTGCTTTTTTGGGACAATTATTCATAAAATCGGTAAAATATTTAGGACTGGAATTTAAATGCGAATAATAGAGGAAAAGGGTGCAGGAATCTGGGAAACTTTCGCGAATATTTCTCATCATCCGGCTATCAAAATTTTGCACTTATAGAATAAGCGGATATATAAGTGACGAAAGGTATGAAGATGTTTGCCTTTAGCTGACCGGGATGCGCCAAGTGGGGAGAGAGTAAATTGTTTTTAACCGGCTTTTTATTGAGTTTATTGGGTGCTGGCTGGGGGTATGCCAAGCAAAGTTTATCTGGCAGCGGGGCAATTGGAGCGGTACTGATTGGTACGCTGATCGCCGGTTTTGGCGGGTGGGTCTGGTTTGGGATCCTGGCCGTCTTTTTTGGCTCCTCCAGCTTTTTTTCTCACTACCGGAGGCAGGATAAACAGGAAGTGGAACATGATTTTGCCAAGACCGGACGCAGGGATGTCTGGCAGGTGGCGGCCAACGGCGGCCTGGGAGCGCTGCTGGCGGTTTTTAGTTCCCGGTCGGCAGCAGCCGGGATTTTATTTATTGGCTACGTGGGGGTTATGGCCACGGTTACGGCCGATACCTGGGCCACTGAGCTGGGCGTGCTGAGCCGGGGAACTACCCGATCCATCCTGACCTGGCAAAAGGTGGTTCCCGGCACATCGGGCGGCATAACCCTTCAGGGGACCCTGGCCGGGGCGGCCGGCGCGTTTTTAATTGCTTTGACCGCCGCCGCTGGACAGCAATTAACCGGACCCGGGGAAATAGGGGTTGGTGTTTTACTGTGGGCCGGTCTGCTTGGCGGAATGGTGGGCTGCTACGTGGACAGCTTGCTGGGAGCTTCGCTGCAGGTTCGTTACTGCTGCCGAGTCTGCGGCCGGACTACGGAAAAAACGCGGCACTGTAACCAGTTAACCCGTAAAGCCGGGGGCTGGGACTTTGTCAACAATGACCTGGTAAACTTTTTGAGTTCCGGGGCCGGCGGTTTGGCTGCTGCCTTGCTCGGATACTGGGGTTTGGGTTAAGCAGACTGTTTAAGTGGATCAGTTAAACAATTAATTTAAACAACCAGT
>CAZKWP010000036.1:16176-17003 GCA_964556555.1 uncultured Syntrophomonadaceae bacterium | reverse complement strand
GACCACAGCCAGCGGAAACCGGATTCAGCTTAAAGAAATTGCCGAGATTACCGAGGAGTATAAAGAAGTCCAACAAATCAGCCGGGTCAATGGCCGGGCCGCGGTCAGCATCCTTTGTCAGAAAGGGACCGATGGCAACACAGTGGCCGCCTGTACCGACGTTAAGAACGAAATGGCCAAAATCCAGGCGGAAATCGGAGACAAGATAGATGTAGAAATCCTGATGGACCAGTCTGATTATATTAATAAATCGATCAGCAGTACCGGCAAAACCTTGCTGGAGGGAGCTATTTTAGCAGTATTCATTATCTTTTTGTTTATGCGCAACCTTCGCAGTACGGTGATCGTGGGCATAGCCATTCCCTTATCCCTGGTGGCCACGTTTATCATGCTGTATTATAATGGTAATACCTTAAACATTATCACCCTGGGCGGTCTGGGACTCGGGGTAGGGCGGATGATCGACGACTCAATCGTGGTGTTTGAAAATATTTATCGGCACCGTAGCTTAGGGTTATCGCCCCGGGAGGCGGCTTTAAAGGGGACCACGGAGGTTGGCGGAGCAGTACTGGCCAGCACCTTGACCCTGATCGCCGTTTTTCTGCCGATCGGCTTAGCGGGTGGAATCAGCGGGATTTTGTTTAAGCCTCTGTCTTTTACGATTTGTATTGCGATTGCCTGCTCCCTGTTGGTATCCTTAACTATCGTTCCCTACATGTCTTCACGGATGTTAACCGATAAAGCCATGCTCGTTAAAAACAGCTCCGGCAAGGGGTTTTTACTGCGGCAGTTCTATCGTTTCGGCGAATGGCTGGATAATTTGGGTG
>CAZKWP010000036.1:9089-16166 GCA_964556555.1 uncultured Syntrophomonadaceae bacterium | reverse complement strand
GAAAAATATAAGGGATGGTTGCGTTGGGCTTTAAGTCACCGCCGGATGGTGATTTTCGGGGTGCTCGGCGTAATCGTTTTGTCTTTGAGTATGATTCCCTTTATCGGGGCTGAGTTTATCCCGACTACTGATTCGGGGCAAATTTCGGTCACGCTGGAAGCGGATAAGGGATCGAGAATTGAGGATGTCGATAAAATTGCATCGTTAGCGGAAGCAAAACTGCTGCAAAACCCGGCGGTGGACATTGTTTATGTAAGTGTTGGCAGCGCCGGAGAAATGGCTATGACCGGCGCGGCAGCGAATAAAGCGACGATCAGTGTTCAGCTGATCCCCCTGAATGAACGCGCCGGGGTAGAACAGGTAGCCGAAGAAATGCGGCAAGCCCTGCAGGACATTTCCGGGGCCAAGAAGACGGTGAGTGTAAGCAGCGGGTTGTCGATGAGCTCCTCCACCGGCGCTATTGAGGTCAAAATCCAGGGGGATGATTTAACTACGCTGCGCAGTCTTTCTAAAGAAATTAAGGGAATTGTGGAGAACGTGCCAGGTACGCGGGAAGTTAAGTCTTCCATGGAGGATGGCAATCCGGAAGTGCAGATCCGAATCAACCGGCAGCGGGCCATGGAATTTGGGTTAACCCCGGCCCAGGTCTCGAGTGAGATTAAAACCGCGATAAGTGGAACGGTGGCCACTAATTATCGTAATGCCGGTTCGGAAATCGATGTCCGGGTAACCAGTACCGAACAGGGAGACCGCGGTCTGGAAACTTTGAAGAATCTGCCGATCTTCACGGCGCAGGGCCAGCATATCCCCTTATCGGAAGTCGCCAGTTTTGAATTGTCAACTGGACCGGTGCAGATTGTCCGGGAGGATCAAGCGCGCGAGGCCTCGGTTACCTGTGAACTGTTAAACCGGGATTTAAACAGTGTTACCAAGGACATTCAAGCTCAAGTGGGCAACATTAAGCTGCCTAATGGTTATACCGTGGAATACGGCGGGGCCAACGAGCAGATGACGGACGCTTTTTCCAGTTTGCTCTTAGCCTTAATCATGGCGATTATGCTGGTCTACGTAGTTTTAGTCGTCCAGTATGAATCCTTCAAAGATCCGTTTGTTATTCTGTTTTCCTTGCCCGGCGCGATTGTTGGGATATTGCTGGCCTTGCTCTTGACCGGGCGCAGCTTCAGTGTTACCGCCTTCATCGGCGTCATTATGCTGGTCGGGATTGCCGTAGCCAACGCGATCGTTTATGTGGATTACGCCAAAAAGCTGCTGGAAACCGGCATAGAACGAAACGCGGCCCTGATTGAAACTGGCCGGGTCAGACTGCGGCCGATCTTAATGACCGCTTTGGCGACGATTTTGGCCATGCTGCCGATGGTGCTCGGGCTGGGCGAAGGTTCCGAGGTCAACGCCCCGCTGGCGACCGTAGTTATCGGGGGCTTGCTGGCCGCCACCTTGGTGACCTTGTTCCTGGTGCCGGTTGTATTTAGTATCTTGGATGACTGGGCGGGAAAGTTTAACAAAAAGGTTGCTCCTAAGGCCGATAATACCGCGATGCTAAATTAAACGGAGATTCATTAAAGCGTCGAAACAAAGGGCCCAAAACACAAGAAGAAAGCAGTTGCCAAGACGTTTCCCAAAACTGTGCGGTATTTAGGCTGCGGGTGCAGATTGCGCTCCGATAAGATTAAAACGGCACAAATAAAATGCATGATGCATATGATGAATCAGCCGTAACCATCGCATACTTCTCCCTTTACTTGGGAAAGGGGAGATAAAGAGATCTAAAATTAATTCCCGTTGTCCCCTCAGTGGACAGCGGGAATTAATTTTAGGGTTAAAGTAGTCCTGGGTTAACTCTAGTATAGGGATGATTTATTTTGTTTTTAGCCTTAAAGAGGCAGTATAAAAGCGGTTTTATCCTGCGAAAAACACCAATCATATCAAACAGCCCGCGGTCCAGCTTAACAGCCGGGCCGCGGGCTTTAACGGTTTAATTTGCTTTACAGCCAGCTTGACTAACCGTCAGTCGCTTCAACAGTCGGCCACTCGGAATCGGCTGCAGACTGGGAAGTCGGTAAAGTCTTCATTTCCGCATAAATAAAAGCGCCGGTTAAGATAACGGACAGAGCATCAGCAATCGGGGCGGTTCGCCATGCCCCATCGATTCCCCAGAAACGCGGTAAAATCAGCAGCAGCGGGATAAACAAAAGTACCTGCCGGGATAAGCTGAGGATAGTCGCCTGCTTTGCTTTGCCTACCGCCTGGAAATAGTTAGAGCTTATAATTTGAAAGCCAATAATGAAAATCAGGCCAAAATAAACGCGCATCGCTGAGGCGGTCAGCTGAATCAGGGCCGCATCCTTGGTGAACATCCCGGCTAATTGAGCCGGCCAGATCTGAATCACCAAATAAGCGGCAATCGATACCCCAGAAGCGGCCAGGAGGGCTTTTTTCAAGGCTTCCTTTACCCGGGCAAATTGTCCGGCTCCATAATTAAACCCGATCAGGGGCTGTGCTCCCTGGCTTATTCCGAGAATGGGCATGAAGGCTAGGGTAATTATGCTCATCATAATCCCCAGCGCGGAAAGGGCTTGATCCCCCCCATAGGTCATCAGGGTTTGGTTCATAATCACCTGCTGGATACTGTTGGCTGTCTGTAAAGCAAAAGGAGCAAAGCCGATGGCCATGATGCTCCGCAGAATCGGTATTTGCAGACGCAAATTTCGGCGCCGGATCTTTACCAGGCTGCGTTTGGAGAAAAAATAGCTTAAGACCCAGAGCAAAGAAACAAATTGTCCGCTTACCGTGGCTAAAGCAGAGCCTTTGATCCCCAGTCCCAGTTTAAAGATGAAGACATAGTTTAGGACAACGTTTACAAAAGCGCCGAGCAGCTGGGTGTTCATCGCGGTCCTGGCATTGCCTTCGGCGCGGATAAAGTTGTTCATGCCCATACTGAGGGAGCCAAGGGGCGCCCCGAGCATGATTATTGTCGTAAAATCATGGGCATAAGGCAAAACCTCAGCGCTCGCCCCGAAAAGTTTTAAAATCTGTTCCGGAAACGACAGGTAGACCACGCTAAGACAGAGGGGTATAGCGGCCAGCATCAGGGCGGCGTTGCCGGCGACTTTTTCCGCTTCCTCTTTTTTTTGTTCTCCCAGGCGGATGGAGATCAGGGCTGTAGCGCCTACCCCAATCAGCACGGAAACGGCTATCAGGATGGTCATAATCGGAAAGGCCACAGTAGTTGCGGCAATGGCGATAGCACCGACCCCGTGTCCAACAAAAATGCGGTCTACCACATTGTAGAGCGCATTAACCAGCATCCCCACGATTGCGGGCAGCGAAAATTTCCAGAGTAAGCGGCCGATGCTTTGATCCCGCATCGTAGCTGTTTTATCCATTTTTACTGCAGATCCTCCAGAAGTTCGTATTGATCCGATAAAATGTTTGAATCTGAAAGCGGCGGCAGCCCCGGTTTCCCGATCCTTTTTATCGTTAATCGGCGCCTGATCTCAGAATTTTAAAGCCTGCGTCCGTTTCCATGAAGCTTTCCTTGACCGCGCCGCGTTTAATCCTTTTCCATTATGCTTTATAATAATTCAAATAGCAAACCGGAAACAGCAGATAATAAATGCAATCTATTGAGACGCAAGCCTGGCCGGAATCAAAAATTCCACCTGGTAGACCAGGCGGGATTCAGGTATGCTTAGGCTGTTGCGCAGCTAATTGAAGCGGAGCTCAGTGCGGGTGGCCGGGTCAAGGGGCAGAAGGAGCCAGCGGATTAAGCCGTAAAGAGCAGGAGGGCGGATTATCCCGGCGCTTACAGGGTCAGGGTTTAGAACCATTTGGCAAGCGCCTGGCAGACAAATTGACCGCCGAAGAAAATCAGGGTGCCGCCCAAAAACATAATGATGAGGCGATAAGGTTTTTCCGCGATGAATTTTCGGGTAGTCCCCACGACTGTAGAGACAAGACCGTACCAAATAAAATCAGCGGTTATATGACCCAGGTAGAAGACCGCTACCCCCGTATAACCAATGGCCTCGTGCGCCTGCATCATAAAACCCAGTCCAATGACCGCCCACCATAAGAGGAAATAGGGATTAGAGGTACTGATGACCATTCCGGAGACGAACAGGTTGCCGGCGTTGGCGGGCGCGTAATCGACCAGAACTTTGAGACCGTCCCGCCGTGCGCTGGTGATCATGTCGATTCCCAGATAAATCAGCAGGAGACCGCCAACGATCCCGATGGAAACCTGCGCCGTGCTGGACTGCAGAACCATATCGAATCCCAGAAAGATCAAAAAGATCAGGATTATTTCGAGGAAGGCGTGGCCAGCCGTAATCAGAAAGCCGGCGGACGGACCGACAGACAGCGATTGCCGGATCGTATAAGTGAGCAGCGAACCCGGCATCATCGCCCCAGAGAAACCAATGACCATCGCTGTAAGGAAAATTAAGAGCATAGCGTATTTATCTCCCGAAGGGTTAAAGCTGCTGCTGGATTTTCACAAAGATCTACCAAGTTCAACAAAGTTGGTTTTTAAGCTGAAATTCCGGTACTGAAGTTCAGAGCCAAGGTCAGTCAAGGTTTCAGTCAAGCTGCTCCTTTAACCGCCAAGATCGAATAAAAATTAAATGATACTCAGTAAAAAATGATAACCGGATATAATTTCATTGATTGCTGTTTATTTTAGCATTTTATCATTCCTCGGGCAAGTCAGACGATTTTCGAAGAAGCTTCGAAAAATAAAAATTAATCTTCTGCCCGGACGCAATCTGCTGTCTGAAGCAGTGGATCTAAACAGATCACACGAGGAGTTGCCGTCATGAATTGGTTCACCCTGAAATCGATCGCTGCCGCAGGGGTCTTAGCCGTCGGGGGCGGCGTGCTGTTTCAAACGCTCCATCTGCCGCTTCCCTGGATGTTAGGCCCCTTAACCGTAATGATGCTCGCCAATCTGAGGGGCCAAAAGTCAAAAATAGTCCTGGCTTGGCCGATCGGTATCCGAAACGCCGGTTTGATCATCCTGGGTTATATGCTGGGGATTTCTTTTACCAGGGAGGCGGGATGGCAGATCTTGACCCAACTGCCGAGCATGTTCCTGGCTACGGCTTTGATCATTACCTGCGGTCTGATCCTGGGGATGCTCGTCGCGCGGCAGACCGGGATCAGTCTGCCGACCAGTTTGGTGGGCAGCATTCCCGGCGGTTTGACCCAGATGGTGGTGCTGGCGGAAGAAATCGAACAGGTAGATATCACCACCGTAACCTTTATCCAGACGATTCGCTTGTTAACAGTGGTGTTTACGGTTCCTTTTTTATCCCTGCATTTCTTAGCCGAAAGCCCGGCCTTTCTGCAAAGTGCGGGAGCAGCCGGGCCGGGGGCAGCGACTGCTTTAGGACATGAGCCGGCAAATATCTTGGGGTTTGGGGCAGTGGTGCTGCTCAGTACCGCGATCTCGGTTCGCCTAAGTTTTCCTACCCCGTATCTGATTGGGCCGCTCTTAGGGGCAGCGGCATTAGTGCTCTCGGGATGGCAGGCCCCGCCGGTCCCCCCACTCTTAATCACCCTCGCTCAGGTTGCAGTTGGCGCTTACATGGGGTTGAGCATGGATCTGGGTAGTCTGCAGAACTGGCGGAAACTTCTGCCTTACTCGCTGGGGTTCGGGTTGGGAATCGTATTTGTGGCGCTGGGGATCGGCTATTGCTTGACACGTTGGCATCCGCTTACTTTGCTCACCACCTTCCTAGCAACCGCCCCGGGCGGTATGACCGAAATGGGGGTAACCGCGGTTGCTGCAGGGGCGAATCTTTCCGTAGTTGCGGCGTATCAGCTGTTTCGGGTTTTGTTTATTTTGTTTGTCATCCCCCCCTTGTTAAAGTGGGGGCTGCCCAAATTAACTATAGCCAAGCTAAATCGTCCGGAATATAAAAAATAGCACTATTTAATTATCAGCCGTATCTGCCGGCACCAAAAGCCTATAAAACTTCGCTCACCGAAACCGGGACATACCCGCGCTGGATGATTTCATCCAATAGGGTGGGCAGGGCTTCCGCCGTATCTGCGGCCGCATTGTGCATCAGGATGATGGCTCCGTTTTCCAGGTTGTCTAAAACCCGATCCACAATGGCTTCGGGACCCGGGTTCTGCCAATCTAACGAGTCGATGGTCCACATAATGGTCCGGTACCCTAATTCAGCAGCCACATTGAGTAAGGTTTGATTGTACTCCCCAAAAGGAGGTCGAAACAGGTTGACTGGACGGCCGATTACACTTTGAATCGCTCTCCCGGCATCCTGAATTTGCCTGCGCATTTCCGCAGTGGAAAGTTCGGTCATGTGAGGGTGCGTCTGGCTGTGATTCCCGATTTCATGCCCGGCAGCATTTACCGCCCTCAATAAATCCGGGAAATTTTCCGCCCAAATACCGGAAATAAACCAGGTCGACTTCGCCCCGTACTGCTCCAAAATGGTCAGGATTTGGTTGGTGAAATTATCGCCGTAAGTTGCATCAAAGGTTAAAGCGACCCGCGCCCGATTTGGGTTGCCCTGAAAAATCGGGGTGGCAGCCGGCGGCGCGCTCGGGATAATAATCTGTTGACCGATCTGCAGCCGGGTTGGATCAATCCCCGGATTAGCGGCAGAAATCGCGGCTACAGTCGTCTGATAACGGCGAGCCAGGGCATACAGGGTATCGCCCGCTTTAATGGTATAACGGATTTGCCCGGGGGCTGGCAGCTGCGCACGGGCCGGCAAGAGCAGCCTTTGCCCGACGTAAATCAGATTAGGATTGGCTATATTATTTAACGCCTGAATCTCGGCCACCGTAACCCCGGTGCTTTGGGCAATGCCCGATAGGGTATCGCCGGCTTGCACAATATAAGTTTTCAGATCCGGCGGGATAGGTTGGGGTTCCGTTTCCCGCACGTTGATCTGCAGTTTTTGTCCCGGCTGGATTAAATCGGGGTTGGTCAGGTTATTGCTTTCAATTATCGACTGCGGGGTAACTCCGTAACGTCGGGCAATGCTGTAAACGGTATCCCCCGGTTGGACCACATAAACAACGATC
>CAZKWP010000036.1:0-9079 GCA_964556555.1 uncultured Syntrophomonadaceae bacterium | reverse complement strand
CCGCAAAACAAAATTTCTACTCCACTATATGAAAATAGAGCTTTATCAGTGCTTAGGTTCTCCACATTTAAACTCTGATCCGGCAGGCTCTCCGCGAGCAGCTGGAATCAAAAGGGTATAATTTGGGGCTAAATGTCCGGAATCCTTTTACGGGCTGTACGCAATAAGCTGCGCAGCTGGAAGTGGTTTTTGGTGCTCCGGGCGCATAAATAAAACCCACTTACCAAGGTTGGTCTAACCTGGTGAGTGGGTTTAAACATATCTTTTCAGCTCTAGCTTTAGGCCGGGTGGATTCAACGGGAATTAAGCCGCAGTACTAAACGATTAAAAGACGGCTTCGGCTTGAATTTGCCGGCAAAGTTCCGCCGGATCGGTAATTGGCGGCTGACAGGCGTAATTTTGACACAGATAAACCGTGGTCTGGGAATCCAAAGGATTTTTATCCGCGCTCGGGGCGAGCGCCGCTATTTTGGCGCCAGCCTCTCCCATCGGGCGGAACAATAAAGTAGCCTGCGGCAAATAAGCCGCTCTCAGGATCTCAAACATCTCTTCCTGGGCTGACTTGGCTTCAATCGGTTCCAGCCCGGTTGATTCGCTGCCGGCAATTACGATTTCCATAGGCGGTTCGAGGGCAGAACTTAGGGCGCAAAGGAAATAAGCGTACCCGGCCGGGTACTCAGCGATCGTCCCGGTAAAAGTTCGCAGCTGGGAATTGGCTGCTTCTTCCAGTTCCGCGTTGCCGGTCAGTCTGGCCAAGCGTAATAGATTTAACGCAGCAACCGAATTCCCGGAGGGAATTGCGCCGTCATGGAGTTGTTTAGGGCGCGAGGGTAGTTGTTCTGCGTCTTTGCCAATGAAAAAGAAGCCGCCGTTTTCCAGGTCCCCGAAAAGCTCCTGCATCTCCCAGTTTAGCTGCAGCGCCATTTCTAAATAGTCCGGAGTAAAGGTCGCCTGGTAAAGCTCGATTAATCCCCAGGTTAAACAGGCGTAATCATCCAGGTAAGCTAAATAATTGGCTTCACCATCCCGGTAACGGGCTAGGAGCCGTCCCTGGGGGTTCCGCAGGTTTTCCAGGATAAAGCCAATGGCTCGGGCTGCGGCTTCAGTGTAGCGTTTTTCGTTTAAAACCCACGCTCCGCGGGCCAAAGCGGCAATCATCAACCCGTTCCAAGCGGTTAAGACCTTGTCGTCCTTAAAGGGATGGACCCGCTGCTCCCGTACGGCGAACAGTTTTTGACGGGCGCTTTCCCACCGGGCCGCTCCGGCCGGGCTCGGCGGGTCGGTCGCCAGATTCGGGTTCGCCAGATCAGCCGCTGCGCTTGGGTCCGCGGCGCCAGAAAAAATCCCAGCGGCTGAATTATTACGCAGTTGTTTTATTAGATTCGGGATGTTTTGCCCCTCGAAGTTTCCACCCGGAGTAATATCGTATAGATCAGCAAAGAATTCCCCTTCTTCTTTCCCCAGGGTGTCCAGAACTTCCTGACGCGTCCACACATAAAACTTTCCTTCTTCTCCTTCGGAATCTGCGTCTTCCGCGGTGTAGAAAGCGCCCGAGGGCGAAACCATATCCCGCAGTACGTAAGTGAAAATCTCCCGGGCTACCTTGGCGTAAAAAGGATTATGCGTAACCTGATACGTCTCCAGATAGGCCAGGGCCAGGAGCGCGTTGTCGTAAAGCATTTTTTCAAAATGGGGGACGAGCCACTTGCGGTCCGTAGAGTAGCGGGCAAACCCAAAACCGATATGGTCATAGATCCCACCCGCGTACATCGCTTTCAGGGTTTTTTCCACCATCTCCAAAGCCATTGGTTCCTGCCGCTGCTTCCAGTAACGCAGCAAAAAGAAGAGCTGGTGAGGGGAAGGAAACTTAGGGGCTTGGCCAAAACCGCCATAAAGCGGGTCAAAGGCGGATTTTAGGGAGCGGTAGCCCTGCTCTAAGATTTGGGGCTCGGGGTTGCTGGCCGGGTGGGATTCTGGTTGAGGCTGCAGCGCCTGTACTATTTTTTCCCCGGCGTTTTCGAGCCGGCTGCGGTCGTCCCGCCAAAGGTCCCGAAGCTGGGCTAAAACATCCAGCAGTCCGGGGCGGCCGTATTTAGATTCTTTGGGAAAGTAAGTGCCGGCAAAAAAAGGCGTTTTGGTCGGGGTTAAAAACACGGTCAGGGGCCAGCCCCCGCTCCCAGTCAAAGCTTGGCATACCTCCATATAAAAATGATCGATATCTGGTCTTTCCTCTCGGTCGACCTTGATGGCCACAAAGCTTTCGTTAAGCCGGCCCGCAACTTCCTGGTCCTCAAAAGATTCTCGCTCCATGACGTGACACCAGTGGCAGGTGGAATAGCCCACAGAGAGGAAGATAGGCTTATCTTCTGCCTGAGCCTTGGCAAATGCTTCCTCGCCCCAGGGGAACCAGTCTACGGGGTTGTGGGCGTGCTGGAGAAGATAGGGGCTTTTCTCGTTTATCAGTCTATTGGATTTAGCGTTAGATTGCATGGGCATCAACTCCAGTTAAAAATTTACTTTAGTATAGCCATTATCAGAAAAATAAGCACTGTAAATTTTGACAGTGCTTCGAGTAATTAATAATGGTGCGATTCCGATTGGGACTGCAGCGCCTGGACAATTTTTCCCCGGCGTTTTTGAGCCGGCTGCGGTCGTTTAACCAAAGGTCCCGAAGCTGGGCTAGAACATCCAAGAGTCAGGGACGGCCATATTTTGACTTTTTGGAAAGCAGGTGCCCGCTGGAAAAGCGCAGGATTCACCATTTATTGTCGAAAAACTTACCAATTACCCATAAATTGTTGTAAATAAAAATAAGATACAGTATACTTTTAAATGGTGTGCAAAATACATAGGAAAATATCAACTATATTACATTATTGTGTTGTTAGAATGTTAATGATTTGCACGATTAAGATGATTGAATAGTAGAATGGTAGGGTTTATCCAGATAAGGCAGGTTTAGTTGGACTGGTAGGGTGGAAGGATTTATCGCAGCTTAGTTTTTGTTTTTTCTGCACTCCTACCGCGGTACACTGTAGATTGGAGTGTGTATATGCGGATAGATGAATTCAAATTAAAACCCGTGGTAATTAAAAAAGATGACCAAATAAAACTAAATGTCAAAGGCAATCAGGAACTGGAAACCATTCATAAGCCACTGCAAAAAGCGGTAAAGACTACCCTTGGCGATGTGGATTTGGGACAGCTTGAATCGAGGCAGTTGACTGCCGAAATTATCAAATATTTTCCAGAAGCTGCTTTTATAGTTGATCGAGAAGGCAAGATAGTAGCCTGGAATAAAGCCCTTGAAAAGTTGACCGGTTTTGCTGCCGCAGATATGTTAAATCAGGATGATTATGCGTATGCTCTGCCTTTTTACGGCGGCAGACGACCTTGCTTAATTGATCTGCTCCTTAGACCGGATGAACCGATAGAAATTGGATCTTCGAAAGTAGAAAAGAACGGAAATAACCTACTTGCAGAAGATTTTGTTAAATTTTTTGGGGAATCCGGAGCCTACCTCAGCACTTGCGCTATCCCTATCTGCAACCCTCAAGGAAATTTGCTTGGCGCCATCGAACTTGTCCGGGATGTTACGGAAGCCAAAAAAAGAGAAGAAGAGATGCTGCGCCTCAGGAAGGCCTTGGAGTGTGCCAGCAACGCCATTATTATGACGGATGCCAAGGGCCGGGACTTAATCTATCACAACCAAGCTTTTGTCAAGCTGTTTGGTTATACGCAAGAAACCCTCAATGCCCTGGGCGGAGCCCCTAGGATTTTTCAAGACTCCAGTTTTGCCTTAGAGGTATACAACAACATAGTAAGCGGGCAGTCGTGGACCGATGAATTAGAGTTGCTCACGGCTAAAGGACAAAAGATGCCAGTGATTATCCATGGGGACACGGTCAGAGACGAAACCAGGAATATTATCGGATTATTTGGCATTATCAATGATATTACCGAGCAAAAGCAGGTAGAAATGGAGCTGAGGGAGACCCAGCAGCATATGGCTGATATTATTGATTTTCTCCCGGATGCTACCTTGGTAATCAACCAGCGAGGCGAAGTCATCGCCTGGAATAAAGCGGCAGAAGAAATGACGGGGATCAAGGCGGAGCAGATGCTTGGGCAAAAAGACTACGCATACTCGGTTGCCTTTTACGGGGTCAAGAAACCGATTTTGATTGATCTGGCCTTAAGCCCAGATTCTGAAGCTGAAAAAGAGTACCCTTTTATAAAACGCCACCAGAACAGGCTGATTGGGGAAAATCGCTGCCCGGCATTGCGTAAGCGGGGGGGCTACTTGAGAGCGACTGCCTCGACTATTTATGATTCGCAGGGGAACGTATACGGGGCCATTGAATCTATCCGGGATGCGACGGAACAAAAGCGGTCCGAGGAAAAAATGGAGTTTTTCAGCATGTATGACGTGCTGACCGGGATTTACAACCGGGCTCGTTTTGAAACAGTAATTCAGCAGTGCGAAAATAAACAATGCGGTCCAATCGGGATTATCATGTGCGATGTCGATGGTTTGAAATTAGTTAACGATACCTTGGGTCATAAGGCCGGGGATCAATTGTTGATATCAGCAGCGCAGGTTTTAAAAAAATCTTTCCCTCAAGGGGAGTTTATCGCCCGGGTAGGCGGCGATGAATTTTCGGTATTGTTGCCGTCTGCCGATATTGCCCGGCTGGAAGACGCGGTTTGCGATATCAACAGGGAGATTGAGACCTATAACCAGGACAATCCGGGACTCCCCCTCAGCATCTCCCTAGGCTACGCCTTTAGAAAAAACGATTCGGTTAGTATTTATGAACTGTTCAAAAGAGCAGATAACAACATGTACCGTGAAAAACTCGGAAGAAGTCAGAGTGCCCGCAGCTCCATAGTCAAAACGTTAATAAAAACCCTGGAAGCCAGAGACTTTCTTACCGAAGAACACGCCGAACGACTGCAGAACCTGATTATCGGTTTAGCCGATGAAATCAACTTCCCAGTGGCTAGACAACACGATTTGTTTTTGTTTGCCCAATTTCATGATATCGGCAAGGTGGGTATACCGGATCGGATTTTATTTAAACCCGGTCCGCTCACTGAAGAAGAAAGAATGGAAATGCAAAGGCACTGTGAAATCGGCCATCGAATCGCGCTGGCCGCACCGGATTTAGCGCCGATTGCAGATTGGATCTTAAAACATCACGAGTGGTGGAATGGTCAAGGGTACCCCTTGGGATTAAAAGGAAGGGAAATCCCTATCGAATGTAGGATGTTAGCGATAGCGGACGCTTATGATGCCATGATTAGCGACCGTCCCTATCGAAAAGCTCTGACGCATGAGGAGGCCATTGCCCAGCTAGTTGGCGGAAAAAATACGCAATTCGAAGCCTATTTAGTTGAGCAGTTTATTAAGGTTATCAAGAAAAATGGCAACTAAATGCGTTTCCAAGGACTCAATTGTTAGTTCGCATTAATCATTTAATCATTGCCAATATTTGTGTTATAAAATATACTTATTTGTAGAGTTAGCTAGATTTTTGTAAATTCTGCTTCATTTAAGAATATTACTAAGCATAAACCGGATAAATAGGCGCTTGAGGGAGGACCAGCAGCGAATGGCAGATATTATCAACTTCTTGCCGGATGCTACTTTTGCAATTAACCTGAAAGGCGAAGTTATCGCTTGGAACAAAGCAGCTGAAGCAATGACCGGAGTCAAGGCTGAAGAGATCATCGGAAAGGGAGACTGCGCCTATTCCGTTCCGTTTTACGGGACTAAACAGCCGATGCTGATTGACTTAGTATTAAATATTAATGCCGATGCCGAAAAGCGGTACTTAAACCTGGAAAGGGAAGCGAATACTATAAAGGGCCAAAGTTTTAGTCCGGCCTTGGGTAATTGCGGGGTTTACCTGAACGCTGCAGCTTCGATTTTATACGATGCTCAAGGCGCGGTAATTGGGGCGATTGAATCGATTCGGGAAGTAACGGAACAAAAACGGGCGGAGGAACAGATGCAGTACTTGAGGCAGCATGATGGGCTCACTGGGCTCTACAATCGCGCCCGCTTTGAAGAAGAGATGCATAAATACGATAACAGTCAATATGTACCAACCGGGATTATTATGTGTGATTTAGATGGCCTTAAAATAGTTAATGATACTTTTGGGCATAAGACCGGAGATGAATTGTTGTTTTCCGCGGCGCAGGTGATTAAAAAAGCCTTTCGCGAGGGGGATATGGTGGCTCGGGTTGGCGGGGATGAGATATCGATCCTGCTGCCTTTCGCCGATATTTTCCGGTTAGAAGAGGCGGTTGTGTGTATCCAGAACGAAGTGGAAGACTATAATCGGCAAAATCGGGAAATTCCGTTGAGCATCTCTATTGGCTTTGCCTTTAGAAAGAATGAAGCGTTAAGCTTGCACGAGATCTATAAGCGAGCCGATGATCACATGTATCGGGAAAAACTGCGACGGAATCAAAGCACCCGCAGTGCCATCGTCAAAACCTTAATTAGAACTATGGAGGCCCGAGACTTGCGCACCGAAGAACATGCGGAGCGTATGCAGAAATTATTAACCGACTTGGCGATTGCAATTAATTTACCCTCTATCCGTTTAAACGATTTACTCCTGTCGGCGCAATTTCACGATATCGGCAAGGTGGGGATTCCAGACCGGGTTTTATTTAAACCGAGTTCGCTCACGGAAGAGGAAACCATCGAAATGCAAAGACACTGTGAAATCGGGTATCGAATCGCGCTGGCTGCCCCCGATTTAGCGCCCATAGCGGATTGGATTCTTAAACACCACGAGTGGTGGAACGGTCAAGGGTATCCGTTGGGGATAAAAGCTGCGGAAATACCGATCGAGTGTCGGATGCTCTCAATTGTAGATGCCTATGATGCAATGACCAGTGATCGGCCATACCGCAAAGCGCTTCCCCCGGATGAGGCTATTACCCGGTTGATCAACGGCAGCAGCACCCAGTTTGATCCTAATCTCGTCCCGAAGTTCGTGGATATAATCGATAAAAATCACCTTGGGAAATTTAATTAATTCGTTTTCTATTGGGAGGAATTACGTTTTCTCCAGCGAAGAGTAAAATAATAATTTTAACCCTTTATTTTTACTTTTTTTACTTTTATAGATAGGAGATGACCTGGCAGTGGACTATGAAACCATACGTTTAGAGAAACAAGACCAAGTTGCCATTATCACTTTCAATCAACCGAAAAAAAGAAATGCCATGACCCTGGATCTGGGCAGAGAATTTAAGGCCGCAGTTGCGGAACTTAAAGAGGACCCGGGAGCCAGGGTTTTAATTTTAACCGGGGAGGGAGCTTCTTTCAGCTCTGGGGGAGACCTGCAGTCAACCTTTGACCAGTTTAACGCTCCGCCAGCGCAAGCGAAAGCCAATATTATCAAGTACTACAAAACTTTTCTCTCGGTCCGGGAGCTGGAGATTCCAACTATTGCGGTGATTAAAGGTCATACGATCGGGGCTGCGCTTTGCCTGGCCTTAGCCTGTGATATGCGGATAGCCTGTTCCGACACCAAGATGTCGATGTCCTTCATCAAAATCGGGATTCACCCTGGCATGGGGGCCTCATATTTGCTGCCGCGTTTGGTTGGCACAGCCAAGGCCTTTGAAATGTGTCTGACTGGGGATACGATTGATGCGCCGGAGGCTTTGCGTATCGGTTTGGTTAACCATGTGCAGGAACCTGAAAAACTGATGGAGTTTTCTTTAGACCTGGCCGGCCGGATTGCCCGAAATCCCGTGGTACCGGCCCGTTTCCTGAAGAAGTCGATTTACCGGGGATTACATACCGACCTGGAAAGCGCTTTGGATTATGAATCTTCAACGCAGGTAATCTGCTCGTTTACCGAAGACATGAAGGAAGGGTTAGCAGCCGCTAAAGAAAAGCGGACCCCCATCTTTAAGGGGTATTAGTTTGCATCCCTGCGTTCTGGTTATCCAAGTTAAGAAAAGGAAAGGGCTATTTATTAATCTTTTTAGGGGAATGATTAATGAATAGCCCTGGTTTTTTTATGGAGTTTAATTTTCGTCGGGTTAAATTTGGCCAAGTTTAAGCTAGGCTTCAGCGGATTTGCTTATTTAAGATTGATAGTTTTTCCTCGGAACATAATTAGGGGATGGATTTTTTCTTCGCTGATATCCGCCGCGACCAACTCTGCGACGAAAATCGTGTGATCTCCAACCGGATGTTGAGCGGTAACCTTGCATTCCAGGTTTCCCAGACAGTCGACTAGGCGGGGAACCTTTACTATTTTCGAGGGGGCAGTTTTCAGGTTCAACTGGGCGATTTTATCAACATCTCTTCCCGAACGGAAGCCACAAAACGAAGAAATGTCTTTTTGTTCGTCATGAAGAATACTAACCACAAATTCACCGGTCTTGACAATCATGTCGTGGGTATGTCGGGTCTTGGCGATAGAGGCGGCAAGCAGCAAAGGCCTATCGGAAACCTGATTGATCCAGGCTACGGTCATCACATTATGTTGATCCCGATACTTGGCTCCCACCAGACAGATCGGCCAAACAATGCTGTGCATAACGGTTAACGGCGATTCTTCTTTCACTTAAAAACACCCCCCAGAATAATCTTAAGGAAAAGATATTCGTTATCCTTCCTATGATTCCTTCTTTATGTAAAATAAATAACTTGTCAGAGAACATTTTTATTTATAAATTAAGAACCAGAAGGCATCCACCAATACGATGACGGCTTCATGACAGCTTTTCTCTGCCGGGTTTTGACTATTGGCTGTAATGTTTTGTCGAAATTTCGGTAGAATGGTGTTGACACCGCATTTGGGACTGTGCTACAATATCAACTGTTGCGGGCGAAAAGGAAACATTTTCAATGCAAGAGCATCTCGACCCGCCGCAGCCAACCTGAGGAAACAATTGGCAGGTATAAATTGTTGACAAAGGGTATAGAAGCTGATAAACTAAAGTTCCGCTGAGGGCAAAAACCCCGCGGCAAACGAAGAAAAACCAAAACTCTGATCTTTGAAAATTAAACAGTTGTGCGAAGCCTGAAATAAAACAA
>CAZKWP010000035.1:7009-17191 GCA_964556555.1 uncultured Syntrophomonadaceae bacterium | reverse complement strand
GGACAGGTGGCTCACGCCACACTGGAACTGCGGCTCCGCCACACAAGAATATTCATAAGGCTGGAAAAATCAATTTCGTTATACACTTGAGCCCGAAGTTTTCCAATAGCTAGAGCTTTTTGGTACCTTTCAGGAGCGACCTTGTCAAAAAAATCGTCAATCGTGTATCCTTGGCTAACTATTACGTTTTTAATAAAATCAGCATTTTCAGTCCCTGGATCAAGTACAGCTGACTTCGTTTGTTGGGAGAATGCATTTGCTTCCTCTAAGCTAACCTCTAGTCCTCGCCTAATTGCCTCGTTATAAAGAACAACATCCTCTATCAATTTATCTCTTACTTCCTCATCAGTTGCCGGTGCGTTTTTTAATATCGTCAAAAATGCCCGGTGATTTTCGAATTGTTCTTTTTTAATGGTGGTATTGTCGATGATTAAGACCACATTATCCTTATCTGAAAGCTGTTTGTTGGAAGTAAGTTTATTAATTAGCGTGTTTGGGTCAATGGTTTGTGTGGAAAAGATTGGAGCATTCACAGAAGTTATACCAATAGTTACAACTACGAAAACGGCTATAACGAATGCTGAAATACTGTTCCCCATTTAATTCGCCCCCTAATAGCAATTACTTAAAATTCAGTTCAAAACAGGCATCAAAGCCCTAATACATGCTGGCTGAATAACAATCCAATCCCAAACTTGACACGAAATAGCTGTGGGTAAATCATAACTGGGTTCTCAGAATTAGGAAAAAAGGATTCATCCCTAAGGAGTAGAATCTATTAGTGATCCCCCCAAAAAACACTATAATCCCAAAGAGGTGAATTACCTTGTATCATATTATACATCAAGATAACCTTAAAGTTGGTAAAATATTAAAAATTTGGATTTTAGCGATGCTGGTGATTGCGGCAGTTTGCTTCACTCCATGGGGGACGACAGCGGCAATTTCATTAGATATAGGGGTTATTATAGACGGGAAACCGGTTGTGTTCCAGAGTGGGTATGGTAAGCCTTATATTGATTCAAACAATAGAACGCTGGTGCCGCTGCGCAGTGTAGCGGAGTCCTTCGGGGCCGTTGTTTCCTGGGACAATGCTGCCCGAACAGCTATTGTAGAAAAAAACGGGATCACGGTGCAAGTACCGATCGGACGTAAATATATTCTCATTAATGGTGTCTCAGTGACAAATGATACATCTGCAGTTATAAAAGACAGCCGGACGTATGTGCCAATCAGAGCGGTTTTGGAAGCCTTTGGAGCAAACGTCTCCTGGGATAATGTTAACCGAACTGTTGTTATCACAACTTCTACGGATAATCCCGCTGAACCATGGCTACGCAACGGAGAACTTGATGCCATGTGGATTTCATATCTGGAGTACATGGAAATGCCGAAAGACGAAGCCGGGTTTAAGGCGGCTGTAGATAGAATGCTTGACCGTTGTGTTGATCTAAGTATGAATGCGGTTATTGTTCAAGTTCGTTCACACTGTGATGCAATGTATCCGTCCTCGTATTACCCATGGTCAGCTTTCGCCAGCGGAAATCAGGGCGTTGAACCGGGGTACGATCCTCTCGAATATATGATTTCGGCAGCTCACAGCAGAGGACTTGAATTCCATGCGTGGCTAAATCCTTACCGGGTGACGGGCTATGGTAATAATTGGAGTAGGGTGGCAGCAAGTAATCCGGCAAAGGTTTGGCTTTCTGACAATAATACTTCAAATGACCGATGGGTGCTTTTACATAAAGGGGAATATTATCTGAATCCTTCGGTTCCGCAGGTGAGACAGATGGTGGTAGAAGGGGTTGCGGAAATCGTTTCGAGATATAATGTAGACGGTATCCATTTCGATGATTACTTCTATCCTTCGGTTAATGATAATGATCCTTCATTGTGTTTTGACAAGCCGGAATATGATGTATCAGGAAGTGCTCTGAGTATTGCAAACTGGCGTCGCAATAACGTAAATATGCTGGTTAAGGATGTCTATGCGACCGTTAAGAATATTAACCCTAACATTGAATTTGGAATCAGTCCTGCTGGCAATGTAGACAGTTTGCATAGTGATACAGTCTACTTTGTGGATATTGATACTTGGCTGTCAAATCCGGGATATGTTGATTACATAATGCCGCAGCTTTACTGGGGATTTGAGAGAAGAGATTCTTCAGGAAAAATTGCGGCCTATGCATATGAGAATAATTTAAAGACTTGGATTAGTCTTGCGGCAAAGGGAAATGCCAAATTATATGTTGGTTTGAATATGGCTAACGCAGGGATAAACGTTTCTGACAATAATCCGGTTTCCGAATGGCTGCGTTATAATGATATCATTGCAAGACAAGTATTGACGGCCAGAACGACTGGAAAAGTTGACGGCTTTGCATTTTTCAGATATGCGGCATTTAATAAAAGTGAAGCGCAGAAAGAAGTTTCCAATTTAATAGAGGCAATGGAAAAGCCATAGAGTTCAACAGCATTACTGTAATGACCGAATGAGAAAGTCAAAATTTAACCTAATGCCCGAAAAAAAGAATTGCATCATTACTTTAAAGAATTATTGGCCATTGCTTTCAATTAAACAACTATATTTTTAATTGGGAGGTGTTAAAGTTATGAGAAACAAAAAAATGATCATGCTTACTGGTTTTCTGCTTTTCATTGGACTAGCAATCTTTGTCCAATCCTCAGCTGCTGATACTTTCATCCAAAAAATAGAACAAATAAAGAGTGATGAAATTCATCAAAGATTGGGTGAGACATTAAAAGGCAGCGTTACCGTTAGTAATATAGAACAAATAAATAGCGATGAAATTTATCTAAAATGGGGGGAGACATTAAAAGATAACGTGACCGTTAGTAATTCAGAAAATATAGTAGCTATAGTAAATGGAGAAAATATTTCACTGAATGAATGGAACTATAATAAAATTTCGGACACTGGGAGAGCAAAAAATTTTGGAGAAGCAGTTCCTTCTGATCAACAGATTTTAGATACGCTTATTAAAAATAAAGTAATTGTAAGTACTGCTAAACAACAAGGTTTGTATCCTAATGAAGAAGAAATTAATTCGTATATAAGCGAACAACGTCAAATTATGGCTAAGGAACAACCCCAAGATGTCTATAACCTTATTAAGGGATGGGGCATTAGTGAAGAAGAATTTTTTTCTATAATGAAAGATATTTGGGGCGACTCAATCGCGAGATTAAACTGGTATGAGGCGCTGGGCAAAAACTCACCTCAAAAAGAGAATGAAACGACGGGGGATTATAGGATAAGATTAGAAGAGATTTACAATGATGAAGTGACTGGCTTAGTTGAGAGCTCTAATATAGAAATCACAAATCAAGGGATACTATTGGGACTTAGTTACAGTAAATAAAATAACGGTTGAAGGTCATCTTTCATTTCCTGAAAGGGTGGTCTTTTCGACAGTCTGAAGCCTCAGGTTTAAGTCCTGAGGCTTGCGCATTTTTTTACTTCTTGTTTGGGACTTATTATCTTGTCAGGTTAGTCCAATCAAAGGCTATGACCGCTGCTACCTATCCAGTCTACCTGAAGCAACAATGGGTCCGGTTGGCTTAGTGGTAACCGCGTTTCCTTCTGCTGAAATTACGATAGAATCAATATGTGTCAGCGGTTTGGGTCCCCGGAAAGCCCAAACGTTATGGGGCGTCTTGTGCATCCGATAGCCGGTATATTTCCCATTGGTAACGAGCCAAACCTTATAGTTGTTGTAATCGTTACCGAAGGATGCCGGGTCCGGAGCTTTGTCTAAATTAACCAGAAAGATGTGTCCCTTACAATCCAGCAAAACATAGGCAGCAGCCCCCGGAGCTTTGTTAGTAGTGGTCAGAACCAGGGCCCGTTTTTGGCCTTCGTACCTTGGAACGGCATCGATCTCCGGAGGAGAAACTGCTTCTTCAAGATCGCAGGTTACCCCGGGGATGGCCAGTTTCTGGCCTACATAAATGGTATAGGGCGCGTTAATATTGTTAACCCGGGCAATATCCCGCCAGTCGAAACCATAAAGATCCCCGATACTGATCAGGGTTTGACCCCGGGTTACGGTATGCACCTCAACGGGCAAAATGATCCTTTGACCCGGATAAATGGTATAGGGCGGAGTTAGGGACGGGTTCGCATCAATTACAGGCTGAACCGGGATATTGAAATTTCGGGCAATCGAGAGCAAAGTATCTCCCGCCACCACCGTATAAATCCAGCCGCAATCCGGGGGAAGGGGCGGCGGAATGGTCGGAGTAGGGGTAGGAGTTGGCGTTGGGGTCGGTGTCGGAGTAGGAGTCGGCGTTATAATTACACAGGTCGCCCCGGGGATCGCCAGTCTTTGACCCACATTAATCGTATAGGGTGCGCTGATGTTGTTAACCCGGGCAATATCCCGCCAGTCAACATTGTAAAGGACACCGATGCTGTAAAGAGTTTGACCCCGGGTAACCGTATGCACCCTAAGGGGCAGAATGATCCTTTGACCCGGAGTTAAGGGTCGAGTGAGATCCGGGTTAGCGCGAAGGATCGCCTGAACCGGGATACTGAAGTTTCGGGCAATCGAAGGCATAGTATCTCCGGCCAATACCGTATATATCCAACCACATTCCGGCCTGGGAGTAGGCGTCGGTGTTGGTGTGGGAGTCGGTGTCGGGGTTGGCGTTGGTAAAATTACCTCGCACACGATTCCCGGAATGAGTAGTCTCTGGCCTACCGTGAGATTATAAGGAGGGTTGATTTCATTAACCTCCGCAATATCTTCCCAGTCTACCCCATAGATATTCCCAATGCCATAGAGGGTCTGACCGCGGGTTACGGTATGCACCTGGATAGGTAGAATTAATTTTTGGTTAGGATAAATTATATATGGCGGCCTTAATTTGTTGGCGTTGATTATGGCTGCGACCGGAATACCAAATTGACGGGCAATGGAAAAAAGGTTGTCTCCAGCCCTTACGGTATAGATCCAACCGCATTCCGTGCTCGGACGCAGTTGGTCAATGGACGCCGGATAATTATCGTCTGGCGGCAGCTGCTGACGCACAGGGGATCACGCTCCTTTGCTAAAATTGGATTGGTTTAGGGAATAGCCTATTACTATTCCATCCATTATATGGACTTGTTACCTCTAAGGTGCGTGCGTATGACAATAAAAAGGTCAGCAGCTTTTTTCGCAACGGTCCGCCTATATTTTTAATCCCCTCCTTGGTTTAAATTGGGCCAAAAAAGAAAAGGCACGTATTTGTACGCGCCGCTAAGTCAAGGAAATAGTCTTCAGAATGGATTGCTTGTTTTTTTAGGCTGAGCTTAATAACGTTTGCTGTTATTATAGCAGTCCCGGCAGTAAACCGGTCTTTCGCCGGACGGTTTAAACGGAACCATGGTTTCAACGCCGCAAGTAGCACAGACCGCCGGGTGCATTTCTCTTTCCCGAGGAGCAAACCCGCTATTTCGGCTGTTTTGCTTTCTGGCAGCTCGGCATTGGGGGCAACGGCCGGGATCATTGGTGAATCCTTTTTCAGCGTAGAATTCTTGTTCGGAAACTGAGAATACGAACTCAACCCCACAGTCACGACAGGTCAGGAATTTGTCTTGAAACACTTGAAAGAACCTCCTTAAGATTTGTTGCCCAAATTAACAATTTGTCCTCAGCAATCAAGCCAATCCATTATTATCAAATGGGCGGGAGAGCTTTAGATACACCTTATTAAAAATGAGCTAGTTATAGTATAGCAAATTTATGCCAACTAGTATAGCAATTACCTTTAATCTAATTCCTTATACAATTTGGGGCGAATATTTCAGCGATCAGGCACAAATTACAATAAAGGAATTTAATCTTCGTTGTCGAACTCTAGTTTGTTATACTATACTGGATAAATGTGATTCGATTGGGTGAAATAGGTTGGAACAAACAGAAAAAACACCATACAAAGTCCTGGGCATCGACCCGGGATTAGCGGATACCGGATACGCGGTTGTCAGTGAAATTCATGGCCAGCTGGTCCTGCAGGAAGGCGGTTTAATCCGCACGGATAGCCAGTATCCCCTTAATCAGCGATTACGGGAGATTTATACGGAATTGAACGCGGTTATCCGGGGACAGCAGCCGGCCGTGGTGGCGATTGAGGATTTATACAGCGATTACCTAAACCCGAGTACGGCGATATTAATGGGGCACGCCCGCGGGGTGTGTCTCTTGGCTGCCGCTGATTGCGGCCTTGCTGTAAGCAGCTATTCCCCGGCTCGAGTAAAGAAATCACTTACGGGAAATGGCCGGGCCAGCAAAGAACAGGTGAAAGCAATGGTGCGCATCAATTTGGGACTCGAACAAAAGCCGCTTTCAGAACATATTGCCGATGCGATAGCCGTTGCCCTGTGTCATATTCGCTGCCAGCGGATTAAAGTTTAGCGATAAAGGTTTAGAGGAGAATAAATGATTGCCAGGATCTATGGAACAATTGATGGATTCAGCAACCGGGGGGTTTACGTCCGGGTTGGGGGAATTGTTTGCGAGGTTTTGTTGACCAGCGGAGAAAAGCGGGAAATTGAACAACGCCGGCCACTGGGCGAAGAGGTCGCTTTCTATACTCTGTTTATCTTGGAGGGCAAGGCCGGGGGCAGCAGCCTTAATCCAATTCTGATCGGTTTTCAAAACCTTAGGGATCGGGAATTTTTTGAACTTTTCATCAGTGTGGAAGGAATCGGGATCGGCAGCGCTTTGAAGATGTTGGTGGTTCCCGTCCCGCAAATAGCCCAAGCTATTGAAGACAACAACTTAACCTTCTTATGCTCCCTGAAACAGGTCGGGCAAAGGACCGCCCGAAAAATCGTGGCCAGTCTGATGGGTAAAGTGGGCCGCTATGCTGCAGCAGAATTAAATCCAGATGAACCGGGGACTGCGGGTAATTCCAATTCGCTGGCAGACTCAGCCGGAGGCCGAACAGCAGCCGCGGAAACGCTTAGCCGCCCGGAAGCAGCGCGAACTGAACCAATGGAGCCATCCAGCGAACAGTTGAAGACCCAGGCCGCCGAAATCTTGGGGCAATTGGGCTATACCTCCTACGAAGTAAAGAAAATGCTCGCCAAGGTTTTCGAGAGCCAGGCGCAATTTAACCGGGTAGAAGATATCTTAACGGAAATTTACCGGGGGGATCTTCCTGCGCCGCGCTGAAAAGTCAGACCGGACGGGAGAACGCCGGAGGGACCTGGGAGGCCAAGGGACCAGAAGATAATGGGGCCCAGAGAGATTAAGCTAGATCAAGAGATTGCAGGATTGACCATTGGATATCAATACAGACCAAGAAATATTAGGACAAAACCGATATATCAAGAGTGACGCTGGGGCGTTCCATCTGTCTAGGAGGTGAGACAATTGCCCCGTTTACCGCTTTTAGATAGTCAGGAACAACTGGAAGACGCGGGACAGTTAGGCTTGCGGCCAGCCCGCCTGCAGGATTACATAGGGCAGAACACGCTTAAGAAAAGATTGGGCATTGCCCTAAAGGCCGCCCGGCAGCGAGGAGAATCGCTGGAGCATTTATTGCTCTACGGCCCGCCAGGTCTGGGGAAAACGACTTTAGCCCATATCATCAGCCGGGAAATGGGAGGGAATCTGATTACCTCGTCCGGACCGGCCATTGAACGCAGCGGGGATTTAATGGGGATTCTAACCAACCTTCAGACTGGGGATATCCTCTTTATTGATGAGATTCATCGCTTGCCGCGGCCGGTTGAGGAATTCCTTTATTCCGCGATGGAAGACTATCAGATTGACTTTGTGGTGGATAAAGGGGCGTTTGCCCGAACCGTTAAAATAACCCTGAAACCGTTTACTTTGGTGGGGGCGACTACACGGGCCGGGTTAGTTTCCGCGCCGATGCGGGAACGCTTCGGCTTAAATTATCACCTGGATTTTTACCCAACTGCGGATTTAAAGGAAATCGTTTCACGTTCCAGTTATATCTTAGGGGTGGAGGTCGAGCCGAAGGCAGCGGAGGAAATCGCCAGCCGGTCGCGCGGAACTCCCCGGATTGCCAACCGTCTGTTAAAACGGGTGCGCGATTATGCTGAAGTCGTGGAGAACGGGGTAATCACCTGGGAGATTGCCCAAAAAGGCTTAAACCTAGAGGGCATCGACGCGAAGGGGTTGGACGAGTTGGATCTGCTTTTTTTAAGAACCATTATTCGGATTTATAAGGGAGGCCCAGTGGGGATTGAGGCTTTAGCCGCCACTCTGAATGAAGAGGTGGATACCCTGCAGGATGTAGTCGAACCTTATTTATTAAAATGCGGTTTTGTGATTCGCACCCCCGGAGGAAGAAAGATAACGGATTTAGGGTTAGCCCACTTAGGAATCTTAAAGTAGGAACCGCTTGGAAAGAATGGATATCCCAACCATCAGCCCAGGCATAAATGGCGGGGAGAACAGTTAAAGTTAACAAACTTGTGTTTAAACAACGAATGTAGTAGAATTTAGAATGCAAATTTACAAATATATCGTGGGTGTTAAGTTGCCCAAGGGGGAGTATTCAGATGACGGAAAAAGGGACCTGGTTGGTTAAAAAAGGTTTAGCCGAGATGCTTAAAGGCGGAGTAATCATGGATGTTACCACGCCGGAACAAGCCAAGATTGCCGAGGAAGCCGGGGCGTGTTCGGTTATGGCCTTGGAGCGAGTGCCGGCGGATATTCGCGCGGCTGGCGGCGTAGCTCGGATGGCTGAACCTTCGATTATATTGAGGATTATGGATGCGGTAACGATTCCGGTTATGGCCAAAGCCAGAATCGGGCATTTTGTGGAAGCGCAGATTCTCGAGGCGCTGGGAGTAGACTATATTGATGAAAGCGAAGTTTTGACTCCGGCGGATGAGAATTTCCATATTAATAAACAGCTGTTTAAAGTACCCTTTGTTTGCGGCGCGAAAAACCTGGGCGAAGCACTTCGCCGAATTGGGGAAGGGGCAGCGATGATTCGGACCAAGGGTGAACCGGGCACCGGGAACGTGGTGGAAGCAGTCCGGCATATGCGGGCGGTGATGGGTGAAATCCGCCGGTTGCAGAACCTGCCGGAAGAAGAATTGATGTCCGCGGCCAAGGAGATGGCTGCTCCGTATGAATTAGTGGTGCAGGTCGCCAAAAGCGGCAGACTGCCGGTAGTTAATTTTGCGGCCGGCGGGATAGCCACGCCAGCGGATGCCGCTTTAATGATGCAGTTAGGAGCGGACGGGGTATTTGTGGGTTCCGGCATTTTTAAATCTAAAGACCCGGTAGCCCGGGCCAAGGCGATTGTGGCGGCGACTACCCATTACAACGACCCGCAGATTCTAGCGGAAGTCTCCCGGGACTTAGGCGAGGCTATGCCCGGCTTAGAGATCAGTACCTTAGGCCCGACGGACCGGATGCAGGAACGCGGCTGGTAACTGGTAAGCAGTAACCAGATTAAAAAGACAATGTACAGATTCAAGAATCACAATTACCGAATCTTGACAATATGATTATAAGTAATTAGAGAAAGTAAGGCTTTAAAGATGACAGCAGCAGATAAACCGATTCACATCGGGGTCCTGGCGATGCAGGGCGCTTTTCGGGAGCACTGTCGGATGCTGGAACAATTGGGCTGCGAATGTACGCAGGTCCGCAAACCGACAGATCTGGAGGGCTTGGATGGTCTGGTAATACCCGGGGGAGAGAGCACCACGATTGGCAAACTAATGGATAAATACGACCTGTTCGCAGCCATATCCCAGAAACTAGTGGCGCGGATGCCGGTTTTTGGCACTTGTGCCGGGCTAATTCTCCTGGCCAAGGAGATCGTGGGCAGCGAGCAGCCTCGTCTGGGCGTCATGGATATTAAGGTGCAGCGCAATGGCTATGGACGTCAGGTGGATAGTTTCGAGGCAGATCTGGCGGTACCGGTCTTTGGGGATACACCCTTTCGGGCAGTGTTCATTCGGGCGCCTTTTATCGAAGCAGTCGGAGCCAAGGTAGAGGTTCTCGCGGAATGGGACGGCCGGCCGGTGCTGGCGCGGCAGGAAAATATGCTGGTTTGCGCTTTCCATCCGGAACTGACCGATGATTCGCGGATTCACAATTATTTTATGCAGATGGTGCGGGAGGCCCGCGGCTAGATAATTGAAATAGTCTTGGTCACGATGCTCCTTTATTG
>CAZKWP010000035.1:2230-6909 GCA_964556555.1 uncultured Syntrophomonadaceae bacterium | reverse complement strand
TTTTCCAGAAGTGGTCATGTCCGTTAGCCGTGCCATTAATATATAAGACGGCTTGTCTAAGTACAACTTGCTAATTTAAGAGGCCTGTGCTAGAATGTTCTAAAAATCGTTATTAATAGGCAATGAGCGGGAATAGTAAGCGGCAGTTGCTTCCCAAAGAGAGTTGGTGGTCGGTGCGAACCAATGGAAAGCTGAGCTGAATCCACCCGGGAGTCGGGAACGAAAAACGCGGCAAAAACGCGTCCTAAGTTCTGCCGGTCATGTCCGTTACGCATGTTAAGCGGGTTACAATCAGTAACCAATCAGGGTGGCAACGCGGGTTAACCTCTCGTCCCTTTATTTAGGGAAGGGAGGTTTTGTGTATTTGCGGATTTATTTTTTAATCCATGAGGGGAGGATATTTGTGTTTAAAGAAAAACAGTATTTACAGCTTCCAGGTCCCACTGCGGTTCCGCCTCAGGTGCTCCGCGCTTTAAGTCAGCCGATGATTAATCATCGGGGTGCGGAGTTTAAGGAACTTTACGAAGAGATAACGTTAGGGGTTCAAAAAACCTTCAAAACGGAAAACACGGTTATCATTTTCCCCGGGGCTGGTACGGGGGGGCTGGAAGCAGCTATCGTAAATTTTATTTCTCCCGGAGAAAAAGTACTAGTTGCTTCTATTGGGGTGTTCGGTAACCGTTTTGCTGAAATCGCTGCCAAGTTCGGGGCACAGGTAGAAAAACTTGATTTTGAATGGGGAACGGCCGCCGACCCGGCTCAAATCGCTGAGCGCCTGGCCGCAGACAAAGCCGGAGAAATTAAGGCGGTAATTGTAACCCATAATGAGACCTCCACCGGGGTTACCAATAACCTGCCGGCCATTCGTCAGGCCATCGGCGGGCATCAAGCCTTATTGATGGTAGATGCCGTGAGCAGTATGGGTGCGATGGACCTGCGGACCGATGAATGGGGTCTGGACGTGGTCGTAACTGGCGCCCAGAAAGCGTTCATGCTTCCGCCAGGACTGACTTTTGTGAGTGTCAGTGAGCGAGCCTGGGCCGTGGCTAAAAATTGTACTAATAATAAATACTATTGGGATCTGGCTTCGGCTAAAAAATACCTGGAAAAAGGGCAGACCCCCTACACCCCGGCTTTGCCGCAGCTGACCGGTTTAAGGGAAGCCCTCAAACTGATGCACGGGGAAGGCTTGGAACAGGCTTTTGTCCGGCACGCCAAGATGCGGGATATGACCAGAGCGGCAACGCGGGCCATTGGCTTACAGCTTCTGGCGGCGGACGAGGTGGCTTCAGCTGCTGTAACCGCGGTTTTCGCGCCGGCTGACCTGGAAGCCAATCAACTGCGGAAGGTGGTTAATAAGCAGTATAATGTAGTATTAGCCGGCGGACAGCAGAAACTGGACAATAAGATCTTCAGAGTCGGGCATTTGGGCTGGGTGCAGCCTTTAGATATTATAGCAACCGTAGCGGCCATTGAAATGGCATTAATCGATTGCGGCTATAACCTGGAGTTAGGCAGCGGCGTTCGGGCGGCGCAGCAAATTTTCAGAGCACAGGCGTAACCACCTTATTTTTGAAAGGGAGGATTGACGGAAAATGGCAGAAAAAATGAAAGTCCTGGTGGCGGAAAAAATCGCGGACGCTGGGGTAGAGATTTTACGGAAAGAGTTGGATGTGGATGTGCGGGTAGGGATTAAACAAAATGAGATCCTGGATATAATCGAAGACTATGACGCCTTAATCGTGCGCAGCGTGATTAAGGTAAACGAAGAACTGATCAACCGGGGCAAGAAACTGAAAGTAGTCGGCCGGGCCGGAAACGGGATCGATAATATCGTAGTGCCGGCTGCTACCCGCCGGGGAATTTTAGTCGTAAATACGCCGGAGAGCAATACCATCTCAGCAGCGGAACACACGATTGGGCTGCTCCTTTCCTCGATACGGAATATCCCAGCCGCTACCAATCAGCTAAAGAGCGGCGCTTGGGACCGCAGCCCCTTTAAAGGCATAGAACTGTACGGCAAAACCGTGGGTATTGTTGGCTTGGGCCGGATCGGCTCCATGGTTGCAACCCGGCTGGCCTCCTTTGGAATGAAGGTCCTGGCGTATGACCCCTACATTACGGACGAACGCTTCCGGAAGTTTGGCGCGGAAAAGGTTACCGAGTTAAGTGAACTGGTTCGCCGGTCCGATTTTATCACGGTTCACACCCCCCGGACCGCCGAAACCATGGGTATGATTGGGGAGGAGCAGTTTAAGATAGCCAAACGCGGGGTATGTGTAGTAAACTGCGCCCGAGGCGGGATTATTAATGAAGCCGCTTTGTTAAAAGCGGTACAGGAAGGCATTGTCGCCTACGTCGGGCTGGATGTTTGTGAAGTGGAGCCTTCGCCGGGCAATCCGCTCTACCAACTGGATAAAATTGCGGCTACCCCTCACTGCGGCGCAGATACTTATGAAGCGCAGGACCGGGTAGGGATTACGATTGCCAATCAAGTACTCGCCGCTTTACGGGGCGAATTGGTGCCCAATGCGGTTAACCTCCCCAGTTTGCAGGAAAACGAACTGGAATCCCTGCAGCCGTATCTTTGCTTAGTTGAAAAAATGGGCAAGGTTTACTTCCAACTGGATAAAAACCCAGTGGAAAAAGTAGAAATCACTTACAGCGGCCGGGTGGCCAAGAAGGATACGGAAATGTTAACCGTCTCTTTCCTGAAGGGTTTGCTGGAGCCGATCATGGGCGAAAAGGTCAACTACGTGAACGCCGCTCTAATCACGGAAACCCGGGGCGTTAAGGTGGTTTCTTTTACGGAAGAGACCAATGAGCGGGGATTTGTGGATTTAATCCATGCCCGGGTGTATGGCAGCAATACCTTTATGGAAATTGCCGGCACCTTGTCGGCAAAACGGGAACCGCGCCTGGTTATGGTCAAGGGTTACGACACGGATATCATCCCGACGGAAAACATGCTGTTTGTGGAAAACATTGATCGCCCGGGCGTGATTGGTCCCTTTGCTACATTGCTTGGCAAACATGAGATTAATATTGCCATGATGGGAGTCGGCCGGCACCAACGCGGTGATCTGGCGCTGATGACCCTGAATGTGGACAGCGAAGTAGATGAATCCGTCGTCAAGGAACTAAGAGAAATCGACGGAGTGACGAGTGTGAAAGTTGTTAAGTTTTAGATTTGGGAGGGCGGCTTAACCGATGTTAGATATCAAGCTGGTACGCAGTAATCCGGAGATGGTTAAGGAAGCTCTGCTAAAGCGTGGGGCAAAGGTATCTTTGGAGGAGTTTTTAGCTCTCGAAGAACAGCGGCGAAAACAGCTGGGAGCGGTGGAACAGCTGAAAAACCTGCGGAACGTGGTCTCCGAACAAATTGCCGAGCGCAAGAAGGCCGGGGATAAAGCCCAAGCCGAGCAGCTGGTTCTCGATATGCGGGAAACTTCGCTGCAGATCAAGCAGATGGACGAACAACTGCGGGCGCTGGAAGAGGAGCTGCAGCAAATCCTACTGGGGATTCCCAATATCCCACACGCCTCGGTGCCAGTTGGCAGCAGTGAAGCCGACAATCCAGTGCTGCGCACTTGGGGGGAGCCAAAGAAATTCTCGGGTTTTGAACCGCGTCCTCACTGGGAGATCGGGGAGGCCCTGGATATTTTGGATTTTGCCCGCGGTGGCAAAATTACCGGTGCCCGATTTACCGTCTATAAAGGGATGGGCGCCCGTTTGGAAAGAGCCGTGCTCAATTACATGCTCGATTTGCATACGGAGCAGCATGGTTACCAGGAAATTCTGCCCCCGTTTATGGTGAATCGACAGTGTATGGTCGGGACCGGGCAGCTTCCCAAATTTGAAGAAGATATGTTCCACGTGGAAAAAACGGATTACTACCTGGTACCGACGGCCGAAGTGCCGTTGACCAACCTCTTTCGGGAAGAGATTTTGGAAGACAGCCAGTTTCCCATTAAGCTAACGGCTTATACCGCCTGTTTCCGGGCGGAAGCCGGGGCAGCGGGCCGCGATACCCGGGGGCTGATTAGGCAGCATCAATTCAACAAGATTGAGCTGGTAAAATTCAGCCGGCCGGAAGAATCTTATGACCAGCTTGAGACGCTGACGGCAGATGCGGAACAGGTGTTAAAAGGTTTGGGCCTGCCGTATCGGGTAATCGTCTTATGTACAGCCGACTTGGGTTTCTCTGCGGCGAAAACCTATGATTTAGAAGTCTGGCTGCCCAGTTACAATAATTATCGGGAGATCTCTTCCTGCAGTAATTTCGAGGACTTCCAGGCCCGCCGGGCCAATATTCGGTACCGGGCTAATCCCAAAGCCAAGCCGCAGTTCGTGCATACCCTGAATGGCTCCGGCCTGGCCGTGGGCCGCACCGTTGCGGCCATCCTGGAGAATTATCAGCAGGAAGACGGAACCGTGGTAATCCCCGAGGCTTTGCGTCCTTATATGGGGGGCAGGGAGATCATCGGGTAGGGAAATGAGCGGGAGTCTTTGACGAAATTGGCGGGGCGTGCTATAATTATCTCCGATTCTCAGGGCTTTTGAAGGAAAAATAAATAATTATAATACGGAGTAGTTAAAGCTAAATTTTTAACGTAATAAAGTTTGATATTTCTATCCTGATATTTCTATATAGAAGGAAAAATAAATAAAAAGGAGAA
>CAZKWP010000035.1:0-2220 GCA_964556555.1 uncultured Syntrophomonadaceae bacterium | reverse complement strand
TAAAAAGGCTGCGGAGGGGTGTCTGAGCGGTTTAAGGAGGCGGTCTTGAAAACCGTTGAGGTCGCGAGGCCTCCGTGGGTTCGAATCCCACCCCCTCCGCCAATAAATATTTTGGGCAAGGAAGCGCCAAGTTAATGAAACTTGGCGCTTTTAGATTGTTTTAGAGCAGTTGCTCAGATAGAATGTAGATAACAGCATGCAGCTAACGGCCAAAGAAACTAAAATCCCCTGAGTTTGGCCTAAAGCAGGCAGACTGAATGCAAATTCCGGTATTTTGAGTTTACTATTTTGGATGAGCGAAGGGGGTTCGAGATGGATGAAGATTCTGGTCGTCAACGTAGGCAGTTCATCAATTAAATATCAGCTGTTCAATATGGAAGATGAGACGGTCATTTGTAAGGGTTTGCTGGATCGGATAGGTTTATCTGACCCCGTTTTTGAGTATAAAGTAGTTGGTAAAGAGAAGGTTAAGCTTAATATTGACGTTACGGACCACGTAAAGGGCATGAAAATGATTCTGGAAAGCCTCATCCATCCTGATAATGGCTGTCTGGCCAGCTTAGAGGAAATCGGGGCAATCGGACACCGGGTAGTGCATGGCGGGGAGGACTTTGCAGAATCAGTAGTGATCAACGATGCGGTAATAAAAGCAATCAATGATTCCTGTGAGATTGCACCGCTGCATAATCCCCCAAATTTAATGGGAATCGAGACTTGCCAGGTACTAATGCCAACGATTAAGCATGTGGCGGTTTTTGATACCTCTTTTCATCAAACCATGAATCCAGAGTATTATTTGTATGCCCTGCCCTATGAAATTTATGAAAAATATAAGGTGAGACGATACGGATTCCATGGCACCTCCCACAATTATGTTTCGCACCGTGCGGCGGAGATGCTGGGAAAATCCTATGAACAATGCAAAATAATAACGATACACCTGGGTAATGGCGCCAGTATGGCCGCTATTAATAAAGGGAAAGTAATTGATACCTCCATGGGTTTTACTCCATTAGAAGGACTGGTAATGGGCACTCGCTGCGGAGATATTGACCCGGCGATTGTTTATTATCTTATGAGTAAGCTGAATCTGGACATGAAAAAAGCGGACAGCTACTTTAATAAACAAACGGGTATGCTGGGTTTATCGGGTATCTCGAGTGACCTGCGTGATGTGATAAAAGCCGCGGATGCGGGTAATCAAAGAGCCCAGATTGCCCTGGAGGTATATTGTCTGCGGGTAAAGGGGTATATCGGCAACTACGTGGCGAAATTGAACGGCTGTGATTGTCTGGTTTTTACCGCTGGGGCGGGTGAAAACGGCTATGAACTACGCGAAAAAATATGTCAAAACTTAGATTATCTGGGTGTTAATCTGGATGTGCAGAAGAATCAAGTGCGGGGCCAGGAGGCCGATATTTCCGCTGCGGATTCCCGGGTGAAAATATTAGTAATTCCCACCAATGAAGAACTGATGATTGCCCGCGAAACCTTTAGATTACTTCAAACCCAAAATGACTAACGGACCCGGTCGGATCATACCGGGAGGCTGAAGCAGAAATTGCAGGGAGATAATCGGAGCATGGACTATTTGCTCTCCTTATTAGAGGGGATAATCACTTTTATCTCGCCGTGTCTGCTGCCCATGCTGCCGATTTACATTACCTATTTCACGGGGCAGAACAATGAGGGCGAAAAGCAGGCCGCGGTTACCAATGCCATGGGCTTTGTACTTGGTTTTACGCTGGTGTTTGTGGCGCTGGGCGCTATTTCCGGCCAAATCGGCGGCTTTTTAGTTGAACACCGTAGAGCGGTAAACCTGGTCTCAGGGTTGTTTCTAATCCTCTTTGGCCTCAATTTCATGGAACTGATCCGCTTGCCGTTTATCAATGATCCCCATCAGTTCCTGCCCATTAAAACGGCAAACTTGAGGTTTTTTTCCGCCCTGCTTTTTGGAATTATTTTTTCAATTAGCTGGACTCCCTGCGTTGGCACTTTTTTAGGCGCCGCGCTGCTGCTGGCGGCTGCGAGCGGCGGAAGCGGCAAAGGAATAATACTCCTGCTCTGTTTTTCAGCCGGGCTTGGCATCCCTTTTATCGTCAGCGCGGTTTTAATTGAGCACTTCAAAGCGACCTTTGATATAATCAAGAGAAATTACCGAATTATAAATTTAATTTCAGGGGGATTGCTGATAATAGTTGGCCTAAGCATAGCCAGCGG
>CAZKWP010000034.1:16956-17236 GCA_964556555.1 uncultured Syntrophomonadaceae bacterium | reverse complement strand
ATCGTCTTCACCTGAGAAAGCTGTTCTAAAAAATCTTCCAGGGTAAATTCCTGTTTGCGGATTTTCTTTTCCATTTCCCGCGCTTTTTCCAAATCGAGGTTGGACTGCGCCTTTTCAATCAGGCTTAAAACATCGCCCATCCCCAAGATTCGGGAGGCCATCCGGTCGGGAAAGAAGGGTTCCAGGGCATCCAGCTTTTCGCCCATGCCTACAAACTTAATCGGACAGCCAGTTACAGCTTTGACGGAGATGGCCGCTCCTCCGCGGGTATCGCCGTCTA
>CAZKWP010000034.1:0-16946 GCA_964556555.1 uncultured Syntrophomonadaceae bacterium | reverse complement strand
CCCTGTCAGATCCAGCTGTTCGTGGAATGACTTAGCGACATTGACCGCATCTTGCCCGGTCATGGAGTCAACCACTAACAGGATCTCGTGGGGCTGAATTGTTTCTTTGACCGCCTTCAGTTCATCCATCAGTTCTTGATTTATATGCAATCGTCCGGCGGTGTCGACAATAATCAGATCGCGATTATTGGAGAAGGCATATTCTAAGGCGCCGCGGACAATGTCTACCGGGTTGATCTGCCCCATCGAAAAAACCGGAATATCTAACTGCGCGCCGAGAACCTGGAGCTGCTTAATCGCCGCCGGCCGGTAAATATCAGCGGCCACCAGGAGAGGCCGGCGTCCCTGTTTGCGCAAAAGGTTGGCTAATTTCCCACCGGTAGTGGTTTTCCCGGAACCTTGTAAACCGACCAGCATCAAAATAGTCGGCGGCTTATCCGCCACCTGCAGCCGGCTCTGGGTGCCGCCCATCAAGGAGGTCATTTCTTCATAAACGATTTTAACTACGTGCTGTCCGGGGGTCAGACTCTGCATTACTTCTTGCCCAATGGCTCTTTCCTTGACCCGGGCCACGAAATCTTTAACCACTTTGAAATTAACATCCGCTTCCAGCAAAGCCAGCCGCACTTCCCGCATCGCTTCACTCACATCGGCTTCGGTTAATTTTCCTTTCCCTTTTAACTTCCGAAAAGTATCTTGGAGCTTTTCCGCCAAACCCTGAAAAACCATGGCGCCACCTCCAATCCTATTTGGGAACCCCTATACTTACTTTGATATTTTTGATTTGAATCATATTAAAAGCAACTTCACATAATCAATAGTTGCTTATATTATTGTTTTATGCTGGCAGTGCTGCACTAATAAAGTGATATCCGTGTTATCTGTGCCAAAGAAACAGACATTACCGACAGTAAAAGTATCAGCTAAAATCCGGTTTTGGCACCTCTTCCATATCCAGCATTTCATAAAGCAAGTTAGAAATCCGGCGTACTACTTCCGCCCCTTGCTCATCCTGGGGCAAGGTCGAGAGCCACTCCAGCGCCTCCTGAATCTTGCGTTGGTTGTTTAAAAACTTATCCAGTAAACCTAACCGTGTTTCGTAGGACTCTAAGAGCTTTTCCGATCTCCTTAATAAGTCATGCACTCCTTGGCGGCTAATTCCGCTCTCTTCGGCAATTTCACCCAGGGAGAGATTATGATCGTAATAAAGTTCGAGCATGCGTCGCTGTTTATCCGTTAACAACCCAGCATAAAAGTCCTGTAACAGGGCCATCCGGCTAACCTTTTCTATCAAGCCGCTCCCTCCAACTGTCAAGACATTTTACTTTACAGAACATCGACTTTTCTATTTTACGTTATGGATACAACAAAGTCAAATAAATACCGAGAAGATTAACCAATAATAATTTTTTCCTCCGGATAACGATATTTTAGTTTCTTTTGCCGTTCCCAAAGGGCCACCGCTATCGTCAAGGGTCCCACTCTCCCAAAAAACATGGTAACGATGATAAAACAACGTCCATAAACAGACAAACTCGGCGAAAAATTCAGAGACAGCCCCACTGTTGCAAAAGCAGAAACGGTTTCAAACAGCAGCGTTAAAAAATCTGCTTCCTCAGTAATAGAAAGAAGCATGACAACTACGGTGATTAAAACGATGGAAAGGGCAACCACCGCTAAGGATTTGAGAACCTGTTCCTGCGGTATCCTTTTCCCGAAAACGTTTATATCCTGATTCCCGGTTATTATTGCCCACACTCCTAAAAGCAAAGTACCAAAGGTGGTGGTCTTAATCCCTCCTCCGGTACCCCCAGGGGAAGCCCCGATAAACATTAAAATAATCATCAGAAACAGAGCAGCCGTTGAGAGTTGACTGATATCCAGGGTACTAAATCCCGCGGTCCGACAGGTTGCCGCCTGAAAAAAAGCGGCTAAAATTTTACTATTTAGAGAAAGATTAAGCATAGTGTGGTTATGCTCAAAAATAAAAACAATTATGGTTCCCATAATCAATAACCCGGCAGTAATTGAAACAACTACCTTACTATGTAAAGTCAAATAGCTGAATTTACGGCGATGATACCAGTCGGTTATCACCACAAAGCCTATCCCCCCTAAAATAATGAGGGAAGCGACGACTAAACTTACTAACGGGTCTCCCACGTAGGGAGTTAAACCGGTAAAGGGTCCGTTAACTCCCCCTAAGACATCAAAGCCGGCGTTACAAAAACCGGAAACACTGTGGAATATTCCAAAATAAACGCCTTTGCCTAATCCAAACTGCGGTATCCAGCGCAGACTTAACAGAACTGCCCCTAGTGACTCTATCAACAAGGTAGTAAGCAGAATCGCTTTGGCTAATCGGACTACCCCTCGCAAGCTGATCGTATTGAGCGCTTCTTTCATCACCAGCCTTTCGCCCAGGGTGATTCTTCTGCCCATTACCAAAGCCATTAAAGTTGCCATAGTCATGAAGCCCAGACCGCCAATCTGAATCAGAAAAAGAATCACAGTTTGCCCAAATAAAGAAAAGTGACTTCCGGTATCAAACACCACCAGGCCAGTTACACAGGTAGCCGAGGTTGACGTAAATAATGCATCAATGAAGCGGGTCCCAGCCCCGTTATTTGCGGCAATCGGTAAGGTTAATAATACCGCGCCTATCAAAGTAACCAGGGCATAACCCATTACTAATAACTGTGGCGGTTTTAATTTTTTAAATCCGCTGAAACTCATCCCCGACCGCTCCTCCCATTATCAAGCTTAGCGGCGATACTTTGTTTTAAGATGAATTATGATGTCAATTACCTAAATAATGTTCCATATCAACTAAATTAGCCACTTCTCCAAGTATGACGAGAATATCTCCATTTGCTAAAGGCTCGTTGGGATCAGGGGTAATCAATACTTTTCCGCTCCGCTTAATAGCCAGTACAGTTGCCCCGAATCTAGAACGAAAATCAATCTGCCGCATATTCTTTCCGACCATATTCTGAGGCAGCTCAACTTCTACTATACTGAAATCTGATGAAAGCTCTATGTATTCCAGGATATTTGTAGAAATTAATTGATGGGCAACCCTTACTCCCATATCCCTTTCTGGATAAACCACTCGATCGGCCCCAACTTTAGCCAGTACTTTTCCATGTAAATCGGTGACGGCTTTCGCAACCACCGTCTTTACTCCCAGTTCTTTTAGAATTACCGTTATTAAAACACTGGCCTGCAAATCTTCACCAATCGCTACAATCACGGTATCAAAATTTCTGATTCCCAGATCAACCAATGCCTCGATATCCGTAGCCTCCGCTTGAATTGCCTTGGTTACGAAGTCAACCGACTTTTCAATTGGTTCTTCTTTATTATCAATTAACATAACGTCACAACCCATAAGATATAAAGTTTTAGCCAGACTTCCCCCGAATCTTCCCGCACCAATAACTGCAAACTGTTTTTTCATATTTAATGCCCCCTGATAGACATTTTGGATTTTCACCATAGCTAGATAAAAACCCGGCACTTTAAAAACATTCGTTTTAAAATGCCGAGTTTCTAATCTTTAACCACTTAGACAGACCAGGTAGTATTACCATTGCTAAATATTTTGCATCATATTTAACTTATTAAACAAGAAACAAGATGTTACCGGTCTAAGGCTGCATTCTCCACTCCTAATTCTTGGAAGGGATACGCATGCCGTAGAAGGAACGCCACACGAAGAAGAAAGCAATGAGCAGGAAAACGACCCCTACCGAGGGAGCTACGTTTCTAAACGACTCGGAGATGGCTATTTCCATCGCTAACAAGCCAAACAAAGTAGTGAACTTAATGATTGGGTTTAAGGCAACCGACGAAGTATCCTTATAGGGGTCACCCACGGTATCGCCCACTACGGTTGCGTCATGCAGCGGAGTGCCCTTCTCCTGCAAGTCTACCTCAACTACCTTCTTCGCGTTATCCCAGCAGCCGCCCGCATTGGCCATGAAAACCGCCTGGAACAGACCAAACATGGCGATCGAGATCAGGTAGGCGACGAACAAAGCCACGGATTCTGAACCGGCTTTTGGCGCCGACAGGCAGGCGAAAGCCATGGCAAAGGAAAAGATCGCAATAAAGATGTTGAACATCCCGTTTTGCGCATACTGGGTACAAATTTTTACGACTTCTTTGGACTTTTCAGTAGAAGCCTTCTGACTGGCCTTCTCATCCAGCTGAATATTCTGCTTGATATACTCTACTGCCCGGTAAGCCCCGGTGGTAACCGCCTGGATCGAAGCGCCGGTAAACCAGTAGATTACAGCGCCGCCGCAGATGAACCCGATAATGGTGTATGGATTGAGCAGGGTCAGGATGGTTTCCGGCTTGACTCCCAGTACGCTCTGAATTACCAGGATCAGCGAAAAGATCATGGTAGTCGCGCCAACCACAGCCGTACCGATTAAGACCGGTTTAGCCGTTGCTTTAAAGGTGTTGCCGGCTCCGTCATTCGCTTCCAGGTAGTGTTTGGCTTTGTCAAAATCGGGTTTGAAACCGAATTTGCGCTGGATCTCCTTATCAACGTCCGGGATTTCTTCAATCAAGGAAAGTTCGTAGATTGACTGAGCGTTATCCGTAACCGGGCCGTAGCTGTCAACCGCGATCGTCACTGGGCCCATGCCTAAAAAGCCAAAGGCAACCAGACCGAACGCAAAGATGGAGGGATAAATCATGATGGCACTTAAGCCGTAACCGCTGACAAAATAGGCGCCAAACATCAGAAGTACGAACACCATGCCAATCCAGAAACCGCTGAAGTTGCCGGCCACCAGACCAGAGAGGATGTTAAGCGAGGGGCCGCCCTCTCTCGAGGCTTTCACCACTTCCGCAACGTGTTTGGATTTAGGGCTGGTGAAGATCTTGGTGAATTCCGGAATCAAAGCCGCGCCCAGAGTTCCAAAACTGATAATTGTGGCCAAAACAAACCATAGTTGCTGCAGCTGAGCCGAAGCATTTGATCCTGGTCCTAGAATGAAGTAGCTGACTGAGTAGGTAACTACAATCGATAAAACTGAAGTGATCCAGACTAAGCTGGTCAACGGTTGTTCAAAGTCAAAATCTTCCGACCGGGAGTATTTAACCTGGCTTAAACTGCGGTTAATGTAGAAAGACACAATTGAAGTGATAATCATCAGCACCCGCATGACAAAGATCCAGGTCAGCAGGGTGGTCTGCATAGCCGGGGCAACAGCTAAAACAATAAAGGTAACCAGCGCCACGCCGGTAACTCCGTAAGTTTCAAATCCATCCGCGGTTGGACCGACGCTGTCTCCCGCGTTATCGCCGGTGCAGTCCGCGATAACGCCCGGATTCCGCGGGTCGTCTTCCTTAATACCAAAGACGATTTTCATCAAGTCCGAACCGATATCCGCAATCTTGGTAAAAATACCGCCCGCTATCCGCAGAGCGCTGGCGCCTAAAGATTCACCAATGGCGAAGCCGATAAAACTGGCTCCGGCCAGTTCGCGGGGAACGAACAGCAAAATGATCAGCATCATGATTAATTCCACGCAAATTAAAAGCACCCCGATACTCATCCCGGCATCCAGCGCAATGTTCAGCACCTTAAGCGGTTTCTTCTCCAAACCGGCAAAAGCGGTGCGGCTGTTAGCCAGGGTGTTCATCCGGATCCCATACCAGGCTACTAAATAAGAACCGAGTATGCCGATTACAGTCCAGCTTAAAATCAGCAATACCCCGCCGATTGGTGTTTTCTGCAGGAAGCCGAAATAAAAGGCAATACATAAGCCAATAAAGGCAAATAGAATGGCAATAAATTTACCCTGTTGAATAAGGTAGGTTTTACAGGTTTCATAAATAATGTTGGCCACATCCAGCATCGATTGGTGGGCGGGGAGTTTTTTCACCTTGGAAAATTGGTATAAACCAAAAACCATCCCCAAGACGCAAACGACTATTCCGATCATCAGCAGGCTATTCTGCTCCGCGCTTAAGGTGGGAATTACCAAATTAGCTTCACTGGCGGACGCTATTGCCGGTGACATCAGCAACGCTGATAAACTAAACAAGCCGCCTTGGATTAACCGGCTAAATCCCTGGCCTGACGCAACCCTTTTTATGTAAGCCGCAATAATAAGTGCGATTATCCCGACAGCCGGGATGGCGATTATGGTTTTCATTCTTACTACCTTCCCTCTCTTGTTTAATTAACGGCAAATAAATATCAGTCTATCCATATTCTATTAACATTATGTACCACTCCCCATAGCTTAATCAATTTATTATCCTAAATTATCACCAACTTACTTAATGTGGATGAATTGTTAAATTATCCAGCTTCAGCAGCACTTACAGCAAATGTTCAAAATTTGCTAAATTTATGGTATCTCTCCTACGAGAGTATATATTTTTTAGCTGAAAAATGCAATGACTTTTGCCGGCTTAATCTGCCAAATCATCCCGTAAACCTTAATCTTTCCTATTATAACATAATATTTTAACCCAACTTGACTTCCCGAATAACAAAAGGAAAAGGAGCTAATGCCCCTTCCTTGAAGTTTTGTTATTTACTTTGTGCCTCTGATATTCAGGAGCCAATTGCCTTTAAACTCAAATCAAAAGCCTGTCTATTAAGACGCAATCGGAATATCTGTTTAATCTATTTTATAGGCTTAGAACTCAAGTTTAGGCCGCTGATTTCTGGGAGGCTAATTCTTTTCCGTTATCTCGCCGCTTTTTTAGGCAGTTCCCCACTATGATCACCGTGATTGCACAGCCGATTGCAATCAGCTGACCATTTAACAGGTAGGGACTGTGTAAGATAGTCCCGAAATGCTCCGTGATTTTAATGTCAGTAACAAACATGTGCCCTGCGGTCCAGCCTAAAATACCGGCGCCTACGGATATAATCCAGGGGAATCGGCTCATCAGGGCAACTAAGAGCTGGCTGCCAAACACCACCAAGGGGATACTGACCAGCAAACCGAACCAAAGCAAAGCCGGTTTCCCCTGCGAAGCCCCGGCAATCGCAATGATGTTGTCCAAAGACATTACGGCATCGGCGACAATGATCGTCTTAACGGCGGCCCATAATTTCTCCGGCGCATCAACTTCGTGCTCCCCTTCATCCTCCCCAATCAGGAGTTTAACCGCAATCCAGAGCAGGAGTAAAGCCCCGAAGGCTTTTAAATAAGGGATATTCAACAGGCCGACAGCAACAGTGGCCAGAATGACTCGCAAAGTGACAGCCCCGGCCATACCTAACAAGATCCCTTTATTTCTTAACTTCGGGGTCAGATTGCGGCAGGCTAATGCAATCAGCAAAGCATTGTCGCCGCTCAAGAGTAAGTCAATCATGATGATCGACAATACCCCAAACCAGAACATGGGCGTACTCAAATCATGTAGTGTAATACCGCCAAAATGCGCCATGGCCGTTCCTCCTTAAAATCCTCATCTCCAAATATCTAAAGGCTAATTTATTTATTTGTCAAGCCTAATCTTTTTGTTTTTCCGGAAATATCTTGAGCAATAATTGGCCCAACACCACAAAAAGAAATATCACAAAGAACATAGCGGGCAAGCCAATCGCTGCAACCTCCAGCGCCTGATAAACCGTAGAAGTCATGCTAAGAGCCTCCTAATTCCTAATTCTCTAAACTTACTCTAAACTACATCATCCCGGCCACGATCGCCAGAACCATACCACCCGCGATAATCGAGCCAATCTGCCCGGAAACATTGGCCCCGATAGCGTGCATTATGATATAGTTGCGCTTGTTTTCGGCTAAAGCCATCTTCGCAATCACCCGAGCGGACATGGGGAAAGCCGAAATGCCGCAGGCGCCAATCATCGGATTGATTTTTTCCTTCAAAAATAGATTCAAAGTTTTGGCAAACAGAACCCCGCCCGCTGTATCAAAAACGAAAGCCACAATCCCCATGGCCATTACCATGATGGTTTTAGCATTTAGAAACTCTTCCGCGGTCATGGAAGCCCCAATGGTGATACCCAGGAGCAAAGTTACCAGATTCGCTAATTCTTCTTGAGCGGACTTCGAAAGCCGTTCCACTACTCCGCACTCTTTCAGGAGATTGCCGAACATCAGCATCCCGATTAAGGCTACACTGATTGGGGCAATAATACCCGCTACCAAGGTGACGCAGATCGGGAAAGCAATTCGGACCATCCGTGATACTGGTATGCCTTCCTTAACCGGCATAAACATGGACCGCTCTTTTTTGGTGGTTAAGGCTTTAATTACCGGCGGCTGGATAATTGGTACCAGAGACATATAGGAGTAGGCAGCTACCGAAAGGGGAGCGAGTAAATGCGGTGCAAATTTGGTTGCTACATAAATAGTAGTCGGACCATCGGCTGCGCCAATAATCCCAATGGAAGCGGCTTCTTTAATATCAAAACCTAAAAAGGCAGCAAATACAATCGTGGCAAAAATACCAAACTGCGCCGCTGCTCCAAACATCATTAAGATTGGATTACGTAACATTGGGGCAAAATCACACATGGCACCAATCGCCACAAAAATAAGACAGGGGAAAATCTCGGTCACGATCCCGGCATGGTGTAGAACCGTTAAAGGTCCTTCCGGCCCAATAGCTGAAGAGAAAGGAATGTTACAAAGTAGAGCCCCAAAACCAATTGGTAAGAGTAATACCGGTTCATATTCTTTGGCAATGGCTAAATAAATTAAGATTATTCCAATCCCAAACATAATAACGTGTTTCCAGGTTAAACCCAGGAAACCAATTAATAGTTGATCCATATTTACCCCCACTACACTGATTATAATCTAATAAGTTTATAGAAGATTGATTAACCCTACACTCTGCAAATGTAAATTAAATCTAAATATTAACTTCTCTGAAGGCCATTGACATGAGATTAAATTAACTAAACCTAAATTATGTAATCTTAAGCTAATAATATATCATATGCCCTCCCCTCTTCAATTTATAATTATTACCTTTGGCCTCAGGTCATTTAGCCATAAAGATTGATAAGTTTATAAGGTACGGATGAGAATATACGCAATAATTCTCAAACTCAATTTGACAATGCAGATTTTGTCGACAGACCTCGATTTTATTTGAGAGTATATTTATACCTCTAGCATAATACACCGCTTTATTCAACCTGTCAATTCATCAATAATCGTAACACAAAATTCATTTCTACACAGTCTTTTCCTTAACTGGCCCCCAATTATCAAGCCTGCGGACAGTACTGAGACCAGGAATTCTGCCCCTTGCAGTATTTAATGGAAAAGGCAGACAGTTGGTAATTATTCCCCCAACCTCCGTTGGATAAAGTTGGTGTTAACCTCTCCCTGGATAAAAAACGCATTGTTTAATACCCGCAGATGAAAAGGAATTGTGGTCTTTACCCCCTCTACTACCATTTCCTTAAGCGCCCTCTTCATCCGGTTGATTGCTTCCGGACGGGTGCGGGCGTAAACCATCACCTTGGCCAAGAGAGAATCGTAGTGAAAAGGAATGCTGTAACCGTTGCGCGCTACGCTGTCCACCCTGACCCCGGGTCCTCCGGGAGGGATAAATGAGGTGATAACTCCGGGAGACGGCCGAAAGTCCCGTTCCGGGTCTTCCGCATTGATTCGGCATTCAATCGAATGACCATAACAATGGATATCCTTCTGACATAATTCTAAGCGTCCCCCGGCGGCCAGGCGAATTTGTTCGCGGATCAAATCCACATTGGTAATAAATTCGGTAATGCCATGTTCCACCTGGATCCGGGGATTGATTTCGATAAAGTAATAATTTCCTTCAGGATCTAAGAGAAACTCCACGGTGGCCGCGCTGGTCAGATTAACCGCTTTCCCCAGGTTTACCGCATGGGCGCCCATTTCCGCCCTTTTTTCCGGACTAAGCGCCAAACAGGGAGCCTCTTCAATCAATTTTTGATGCCTGCGTTGAATGGAACAATCTCTTTCCCCCAGATGAATAATTTGACCGAAACTGTCAGCTAGCAGCTGGAACTCAATATGCTGCGGCGCTTCAATATATTTTTCCAGGTAAACCTCTTTTTTGCCAAAAGTGCTTTCAGCCTCGCGCTGCGCTCCTTCAATCAGCTTCATAATTTCATTGGCATTATGGACTACCCGCATCCCCCGACCGCCCCCACCGGCGGCAGCTTTGATCATTACCGGGAGACCCAGTTTTTTGATCGCTTCGGTTACCTGGTCCTCGGATTGCAGAGGGTTATCAGCCCCAGGGATTACCGGCACTCCCATGGCTATGGCGGCCCGCCTGGCCTCAATTTTGTTGCCCGCAAGGTCAATAGCCCGAGACGAGGGACCAATAAAGGTAATTCCATGGGTGGAACACATCTTGGCAAAGTAGGCGTTTTCCGCTAGAAACCCGTATCCGGGATGAATCGCTTCTGCTCCGCTCACGGTCGCGGCGCTGATTAAAGCGGGAATATTTAAATAACTCCGGGCTGGGTTGTCCGGCCCAATACACAAGGCCTCATCCGCCAGCTTAACGTGCAGGGAATCTCGGTCAACCTGCGAATAAACGGCGACCGTCGAAATGTCGAGTTCATGACAAGCCCGAATAATCCGGACCGCAATTTCCCCGCGGTTGGCAATTAGTACTTTTCTAAACACTAAGCTGACACCTCCTTGGCCATGAGCAGGATGGTTTCTCCATACTCAACGGCCTTTCCGTTGCCCACCAGGATCTCCGCTACCACCCCGGAATCCTCCGCAACCACTTCATTCATGACCTTCATCGCTTCGATAATACATAAGGTCTGGCCTGGGCTTACCCTGGTTCCCACTTCTACAAAGGGAGGGTTCCCCGGACTGGCGGAGCGATATAACCGGCCGATGATCGGCGACACTACCGGAATGATTTGGGTGGCCGAGGTGATATTTTTGGTTTCCAGTTCTGCAGGAATTTTATTTAACTCTTCCGGCCCAGTCTTCACGGGATCCGGCTCTTTTTTCAGCTGGTCGGGGTTAGAGTTATCCTGGGTTGACGGAGGCAGATCGGTCAAGGGAAGGAATCCCGGGGTCGAGTTTCTTTTTATATGTACTTTTAAATCACTAGTCTCGATCGAGAATTCGGTTACCTCAGTTCCCTGCAGCATAGTTATGATTTCCCGTAACTCTTTTATTTTCATCGTTCCAGTTTCCTCCTCCTCATCAGCTAAAACTTCCTGGTCTGATACCTCTGCAGAAAGGGCTTCCGAATCTGCCGGCGTTGGCTCCGAAGCCTCCTCCTGAATTACTGCTGTTAAATATTCCAAGGTTTCCTTTGGAAACCAGGCATAAGTCAATTTATTTTCTTCATCCTGCCGCTCAAGCAAAGCGGCTTCTTCTGCGGACAGGCCCGCATTTCCCGGCAACTCCGGGTCCTCTATAGCTGACGAAAAGTCCGCCGCCGGTTTAAATTGCCCCAAGGTTTTCAGATTGACAAAATCCGTTATTGTCCTTGGATAATTAAGCTCTTTGCGCACATTGTCCAAATAGGTGGCGATTTCAAACAGCTGACTTGCATTAACCGGCACATCAAATTGGCCATCTTTTAAACAGTAGACCAAACTTTCTGCCGGCGGCAGAGACAAACCAAACGCCAAAGGACTGCTTACGGCGTCTAAATAGTCAACCCCGCTTTCTACACCTTTTAAATAAATACCTAAGGCCATCGAGCCATTGTAATGCGTGTGCAGCTGCAGGGGCAAAGAAAATTTTTCTTTAAGGCTGGCAACCAGTCTTACTACATTGGTAGTATTAAGCAGGCCAAATTCATCCTGCAGACACAGGGAATCTATGCCCAGGTCTACTAAATTGCCCACTAATTCGATCAGTTCTTCCGGTGCTGAGATTATATCAGAATTGATAACTATCGCTGCTTGTACCTGACCAGCAGCCGCTTTGGCCGCCTGAATCCAGGGGGCTAAGATTGCCGCTGAATTTCGGTAATCGTAAAAACGGAAAACCGAGATTCCATTATCCGTACAATGGCTTAGAAAATCTTGTGGGCTGGAATTAAATCCGGATCCAGGATAACTTAGACTGCCGACGTTGAAGGTTGCCTGCAGCGGGGTGGAAGTAACTTTTCGCTGAATAATGCGGAGCCGCTCCCACGGGTTTTCCCGCATACCATGCAAAGCCGAAACAAAAGATCCGCTGACTAAAACCTCCAGCGTGTGATAGCCGGCTGTATTGACCAGATCCAAGTACCCCTCCAGGTATGAGGCCGGTAGATTACCATTCCAGGTGGTTTGCAAACCCTCTCCCAAGGTACAATCTGAAATGCCGATCAACTTTACGTCATCTCCTCCTGAAATAATGATTAGTATATTTGTGATGCGGCTGGACAATAAGAATTAAAAGAATATTGGTCGGGTTTGACAATGGCTGCTGACGGTTCTTATATTTAGTAAATTAGGATATAGGTTATAAGACCTTAAATTTATAAGATTGGAAATTAAATAATTTAGCGCCAAACAAAGAATACAAAATACTTCCCCGTTAATAACATGAAGCCGATATCAAGTATATTGATACCGGCCTATCCAGCGATTAACTTATCCAAATCAAATTTCAAATCATCTTTCGCTAGTATGCTAAACTATTTTTTATCAAGGCTACATTAACGGCAATAAAAAATTTATTGTGATATATCGCTTATGAGTATATCCCGTAAACTGCAAAATGTAAATCACCAATAATTATTTTGAGCGTAAATATTTAGGTATTAGCTTAATTTCAGGCTGAGTAAAGCATTCAGTTAAGCTAAATTACGGTATAGGCTGTTTGATTTGAGTCTGTTATCATTTTAGCCGATCTTTATCATAGCAGTTTGTAGATACCAAGGAACATCAGGATACAACCCGGCAGCATCGAGATTCGGTTAGGCAAGCGGGAAGAACCAACTAGTTTTCCCAGCCACAGTCCGGGATAGATTAGCAAAATATGTCCGAGCCCTACGGCCAAAGCCGTAATCGGGATATTAAAACCTAACATCGATACGGCAAAGCCGGTAGAAAAGGAATCCAAGGCTAAGGCAAATCCTAAGATAACCGCTTCCGAGATTGAAATGTCTCCCGAGGCATCCAAGTCCGCATACTGGGGTCTGCTTAATACCTGAATGATAATTCGGCCTAGATTAATTTTCAAACGTACCACCGGCTGAGCAACGGCTTCCTCCGGCTCGATAACCGAAGTTGGGGGCTGAGACTTAACCCCTTGATAAGAAACCCATGCACCCAACATTAATAGCAGGCAGCCGCCAATTCTATGGGCTAATTCAGGACTCAAAAAGGGACTGATTAAATGACCAATCAACATCGAAGCTGTAATTGCGCCAGCGGAAATCGTACCTAGCACTAAGATGGCCAAAAACGGCAACCGAATCCTCTTAACCCCGTAAGCTATTCCGGTACTAAATGAGTCTACATTCAAGGCTAAAGCGAACACCACAATTTTTAACCACTCCACTCTCCTACCTCCATTATCGCTGATCTATATCAGGCTATGTTAATGATCGGCGGAGGGTGAATAATAAGTTTCTGGTGGTGATGCTCTTATAATCTCAAGGTTCTCTTTGATAATAAGTTCTTATTAATTTAGATCCTCTTAAACTAAAGCCCGGCCACCAGTTTTCGGGCCCGCTCTTCTACCTTTTCCATAATATCTTTCTCCGGCAGGGTTAAAATTTGACCTGCCTGCATTAAAATTTTGCCGTCTACGATCACGGTATGCACATCCGAGGCCAGAGCCGCATAAACCAAGTGAGCAGCCAGGTCGTGTCTGGGACAAAGGTGCGGTTTGTTTAAATCAACCAGGATAACATCCGCTTTATAACCGGGTTTAAGCTGGCCGATCTCCTGGTCCAAGCCGAGACAGCGGGCCCCCCCCGCGGTAGCCATTTCTAAAACCTGATAAGCGGGCAGGACCGTGGGATCCTGGGTAATAACCTTGTGCAAAAGAGCGGCGCTGCGCATTTCCTGGAACATGTCCAGATTATTATTGCTGGCGGCACCATCGGTGCCCAGGCCGACTGTTACGCCTCTTGCCAGCATCTGGGGCACGGGTGCCACCCCGCTGGCTAACTTCATGTTGCTTTCCGGATTATGGGCCACCCCTACCGCGCGGCGCGCTAAAATCTCCAGGTCTTGTGGGGTAACGTGCACGCAGTGGGCCGCTAGAACCGGGCGCTCAAAAGCCCCCAAGTTCTCCATCCATTGAATCGGATTTAAACTGGCTGCGTCAATCAGCTGCTGCACTTCCCCGGCGGTTTCCGCCAGGTGCATATGCAGCCCGACCCCCAGTTGATCCGAGGCCGCTACCACCTTTTGCAGGTAGTCTGCCGGACAGGTGTACGGAGCATGAGGACCTAAGCGGGTAGTGATGCGGCCCTGCGCTTGTCCCTGCCAGTTTTTAACAAAGGATATCCCTTGCTCCAGCGACTCCAGGCCATTTGGGGCAACACCGACCAGACCGCGGGAGAGGCAGGCCCGCATCCCGGAAATTTCCACGGCTTTGGCCACTTCATCCATAAAGAAATACATGTCCGCAAAAAAGGTAGTACCAAAGCGCAGCATTTCCAGGTTTGCCAGCATGGTTCCCCAGAATACATCCTCCGCCTGCAGCCTAGATTCGGCAGGAAAAATCTTTTCCTCCAGCCAGGGCATTAAGGGCATATCATCAGCGTAACCCCTAAACAAGGTCATGGCCGCATGGGTGTGGGTGTTTATAAGCCCCGGCATCGCGACCTTGCCGTCCCCCTCAATTACTGTAAAATCCGCCGGCACTTCAGCAGAAAGCTGACCGCTCTTATTTAACTCTTCCATGGAGCCGACGGCTTTTATCACATTATCCTCAATCCGGACATAACCTTCAGCAATATACTCCTTGGGACCGGTCATGGGTAAAACCGCGCAATTCTTGATCAAAATCCGCATTAATCTTCCCTCTCTTTACTCGCCAGACTAACCATTATTTTTGCCCGTAGTGATGCAGATGCCGCTTACACAATTCTTGCACCTGGGCAGGATTTAAACAGTTTGGTTCGCCTAGACACCTTGATAAAATATAAACTTGGGCGCCTTTCTCAACCAGTTGGCAAATCAAGAAGGCCTCCTCTAAGGTCCCGCCAGTCCCGATCAGCCCGTGATTGGCTAAAAGCACGGCCTTACCCGAGCCCAAGGCTTTCACGGTATTTTCGGCTAACTCCTCGGTTCCGGAAGGAGCATACTGATTAAGGGGGACCTCCCCGCCCAGTTTTTGCGCTAATTCGTCCAGCACGGGCGGCAGAGGCAGACCGGCCACCGCCAGGACTGAGGCGTAAATGCTGTGGGTATGCACGATGGCCCGAATATCCGGGCGCTGCCAATAGATGGCCAAATGCAAAGATAACTCGGTTGTCGGCCGACGCTGACCCTGGATAATCCGCCCGGTTAAATCGGTTAAAACCAAATCGGTTTCTTGCAGCGTTTGATAATCCATACCGCTGGGAGTCAATAAAATCCGTTGGGCTTTTAAATCTGTTTCTAAACTCGGATCCGGTTCTGCCCCATGACTATGACTGTCCCCAGCATCCCCGGCGGATAAGCGGGCGCTGACGTTTCCCCAGGCCGCTACCACCAAACCCTTTTGCGCAATCTCCTGCGCCACCCGGATAATTTTTCCGGATACTATTTTTATTGTCTGGAGCATTTCCGACTGTTCCCTGAGCGCCTCGTCAATCAGGTCGTTCGCCTCCTTGAGTGCCGGCCAAGGCCGGCAGGCTTTGGTCAAAAGGAAAACGGGCGATTCCCCGATCGGTAATAATGGCCGTAATGAACCGCCCGGGAGTCACGTCAAACGCCGGGTTATAAACCGGCACCTGCGCCGGGGCAACCGGCTGACCACAGACCTCCCGGACCTCGGCCGGCTCTCTTTCTTCAATCGGTATCGCTTGTCCGCTGCTTAAGGATAAATCAACGGTGGACCACGGTGCGGCTACATAAAAAGGCAGACCATGAGCCTCAGCCAGGACTGCTAAACTATACGACCCTATTTTATTGGCAGTATCCCCATTGGCCGCTATCCGATCAGCACCGATCACGACCAGATCGACTTTGCCTTGCTGCATCAGAAAACCTGCCATACTGTCGGTAATCAACGTTGCCGCGATCCCCTCCTGCAGCAGTTCCCAAGCCGTCAGCCGGGCTCCCTGCAACAGGGGCCGGGTTTCATCCACCCAAACGGAAATGTTCCGACCGTCGACGTGAGCCTTCCGGATAATTCCAAGTGCCGTGCCGTAACCCGCGGTGGCCAAAGCCCCGGCGTTACAGTGCGTAAGGATTCGTGCCCCGTCTGGTATCAGGGTGCAGCCATTTTGGCCAATCTGCTGGTTCATCTTAATGTCTTCCTGATAAATTGCCGTTGCTTCCTCTTCTAAAGCCTGGATCAGTTCAGCGGGCGTAAGGGTTACTGACTCTTTAAGCCTGCGCAACATGCGCTCGATTGCCCAAAATAGATTCACCGCGGTCGGCCGGGTGCCGCTTAGAACCCGCGCGGCTCCAGCTAAATATTCACGGAGCCTTTCCGTATCGGCCAAGGTATTGACTTCGCCCAGATTAAAATTTTGAGCCGCGAGCACCATCCCGAAAGCAGCGGCCGTGCCAATAGCCGGGGCGCCGCGCACCTGCATGCAGCGAATCGCTTCCGCCACGGCTTGAAAATCCTGGCAATCAATATATTCGGTTAGCCGGGGGAGCTTAGTCTGGTCGAGCAGCCTTAAATAATTCCCCTGCCAATCTACAGCCTTAATCACCTTTCTTCGCTCTCCGTTTCTAACGCTTATCGACTTGGATGGGCGCTTCTTTTAAAACCGCGGCGCATTCGCTGCAGCGATGCGGCTTCATCATGGTTATGCTGCCCATTATCAACTTGCGCAAGTTGGCCATATTCTTC
>CAZKWP010000033.1:13810-17620 GCA_964556555.1 uncultured Syntrophomonadaceae bacterium | reverse complement strand
AACTTCAGCATGGCTTTGGCCACCCTGATGATCACCTTGTATGTTGGCCATACTGCGATCACCCCGGCCACCCATCAGCTATTTTTAAACAGCAGTCAAATTACCTTTAGCTTATTCGCCGTTTTCTGCCTGATCGGCATCTATTTTTCCTATTCCCGCGGCCAGGTGCATACAAAAAAATTGGCGAAGCAGGAGTGAAGCAGGGGGACGGTTCTCCTGCTTCACTCCCCTTCCTTCACTTGCTTCACTTCGCAAACGCGCAGCACTGTGCCCCGCACCGTGAACCGGATGTCGAATCCCCCAAATTCGAGGCCGTAGATCCGCTCGGGGTCGTTCTGATACGACGGTCTGGGGTCTTGCGCCAACACCCCCCGGAGCGCTTCCCGCAGTTCTTTAGGAATGAGGCGAAGCCACTGCTCCGGGAACTCCACCTCCAGCGCATAGTCTTTGAGCGGGTCCGCGAATCCGCCGACTGCCTCCGGGTGACTTTCGGTAAAGGGAAGGTATGGCTTGATGTCGTAGATAGGAGTGTTGTCCATCAGGTCAGCTCCCAAAACGTGCAGAACCGGTCCAAGGTCGGGATGCAGCTCGATGCTGTCGAGTTTGACCAAGGAAAGTCCGATTGGATTCGGACGGAAGGGGGAACGCGTAGCAAAAACACCCCTCCGCTTGTTTCCGCCGAGGCGCGGAGGCCGCACGGTCGGAGACCAGGTGTCGCGAAAGTTTTTCGAAAACCCCCAGATGAGCCAGATATACGAGAATTCTTCCAACCCGCAAAAAGCGTCGGGATTGCGGTACTCCGGCTCAAACACGATCACCGCTTTCAAGGTATTGACGATCCCGCTTTGACGCGGAATCCCGAACTTGGTTGGAAAATCGGTACGGATTCGGGCAATGGTTTTCATCGGGTATTGATTATCTTTATACGTTTTCATTTTTTGCTCCTAATTAGCTATGCCGCGTACAGCCTAGCGGTTAGAATATTTCGATAGACAATCATATAAAAGACAACAATAAAAATGGTATAAATGACGAATGATAAATGAAAACACAATATAAATGAAAACACCTACATCCAAGCAGGTGCTCTCAATAGATTGTTTGATGTTTTCGGTCCTAATCTTCCTTGATCTGAGCAATTTCTTGTTTTAGATTCGCAATGATCTGCTTGGCAGCAAGAATCTTGTTACAGAGATCAGCTGCCGGGCTGTCGGGGTTTTCTTTATCCTGTTCAAAAATCATTTCCCCTATTTCCAGATAGTATTGTTGTATTTTCTTTTCTTCTGAAGAGATGATTGAGTTCAGTTTGGAGATTTCGGCCATATCCTTGGCCTTATCCGCCGCAGAGCCGGCTACATCGCCGATTTTCTTCCCTATTTTGCCGAAGATTTCCATAGAATCATTACCTCCCATCCGTTGAAAATAATTGATTGAGAATGATTGATAAGGAAAACCAGATTGATATTTATTGACCGGCGAAAAACATAAAAACCCTATTATTAATGAATATTCAATATTTTTAATTAAAATCCTTTTTTAGTTCTACATTAATTCCCTTAATCCTTAAATTTTTGGATGTTTGCCATACATCTTTGCGGTTTATATTTCCGCTCAAAATGTCGGATCAACGGGCATAGGGCACAAAAACAAGTATCCTATAATAGAAAAGCAAGCACAACCGCAAATATGATTGCCGGGAGCATATTCGCCACTTTAAACGTTTTATCCCAGATTAGATTTACCCCTACACAGAAAATCAGAATGGAGCCGGTTAAAGAAAGATTGGAAATAGCCTGAGCGGTCATCAATGGCTCAATAAATCCGGCAAGAACCGTTATGCTCCCTTGAAACAGCGCCACGGGTATGGCGGCAAAAATACACCCCTTGCCCATAGAAGCGGCCATGATCATTACAATAATAAAGTCGAGAACCGATTTAGCCATAAGCAGAGAGTAATCGCCCAAAAGGCCGTCTTGGATGGAGCCTACAACCGCCATCGCGCCGATACACACGATCAATGAGGTGGACACAAAACCGTCCAGAAACTGCGAGTCATTTTCGTTCTTGGTCTTACTTTTCAGCCAGGCACCAAATCGCTCGATCCCGCCTTCGAAATCAGCCATTTCTCCGACTAGGGAACCCAGCACAAAGCTTAAAATTATCATCATGCTGCCCTGGCTGATCAGCCTTCCGTTTTCAAGGGAAAGCATTTCTTGCAGCGCGCCGCCTATTCCGATAAACAACACGCAGACGCCGGTAGCTTTCATCAGCGTGTTCTGTACTTTTTCGGAAATAGCGTTCTTTAAAAAGATGCCTAATATTCCCCCGATTAGGATGGCACCAGTATTGATTATAGTTCCGGTTCCGATCATTCTTTTTCCTTTCATGGCAATGAGTTCTTATTATGGCAAGCGGATATTCTTTTGCTTTCTTTTTCCTAATCAGCAAAAAATGACTAATTATTTTCCGCGGTAACAATTATAGCATAAATTACATATTATATTGCGAGGGGGGGTATTACCTTGTCTGATAAAAATACAAATTGTTGTAAAGAGACGATTGTTCATCAACTTTTAAAGGTGCAGGCGCAAGTTACCATAACCCCAATTATAAAAAGTGGAAGACCAAGCGTACGCTGTATTAATACCGAAATCAGACCAGGTTCTAATTGCGCTGAAAGAAGAAAGGTTTGTTATCAAAGAAGGAGAGAATCGGATTGTTCACCCGGTAAATGTACTTTCACCGTAGATCAAATACTGTGTGTCGAAATTCCCATTTCAATAGATTTGGATGTTGATGTTGACTCAGGGATTGTCTGCTGCGGCAGGCCTGAACTTGGGCCGTGCAAGCACCCGCACCAGGAGCCTGACTGCGCAGATTTGAGTAAAAAATTATGATTGCCGAATGATAAACGAAAAAAACTTAGAAATGACCGGCAAAACATATTTTGTATCAGATCAATATAATATCAAAATATTAATTAGGAAGGTGCGCTTAATATGGGAGATTGTACTGAGATTGTAAAGCTTGATGAGGAGCAAGAGCAAACGGTTTGTCCGGTCACGGTGCATGAAACCGTATGTGTTCAAGGTACCGTAACCATTACTCCTCATGTAACAACTGACGAGCCTAAATCCTTTTGTTTTGGCAACCCGATAATTGGCGGTTGCCCTGGAACTTTAATGCCCAATTGTAGTTTTAAAGTTGGTCAGCAAATTTGTGTCCAAATTCCGCTCACTTTTTCCGCCACAGCCACGGCAGTGGAAGATGGGCTTGTTTGCGGGACGCCGGCAACCGGAGATTGCCCCTCGCCAGCGGTTGCTTGTACCCGTACCATTGGATTTTTCAGAAATAATTCTGAGGTTACCAATGCACTGATTACCGCGGCCGGCGGGCAAATAATCCTGGGGAAAATCCTGGGCAGTGACGCTTTGGGTTTAAGTTTTGTAGTTACCACCGCCAACGCCAATACGGTACTGGACTTTAATACGCCCTCCCCGCCGGCACCAGCCTCGCCGCCATTCGCCGGTCAGTATCAAGTTCTATACGCCCAGCTTCTGGCCGCGAAATTAAATGTCCAGAACCTGATCGACAATGATGTTCCAGTTTGTCCCTTTATCACTGAGGCAATTATGGCAGCGGATAACTTCCTGGCCACCTCTCCGGCTGGTGGAATGGCTGGAGCCCCCGCTGTTCAAGAGCCGTTGGCTCTGTTTAACGAAGGGGATGCCCCCGGGTGCCCTCCTCACTGTGCGTGATAATATTTTGGGTGAAGCAGGGATGAAGCAAGGGGACGGTTCTCTTGCTTCA
>CAZKWP010000033.1:0-13710 GCA_964556555.1 uncultured Syntrophomonadaceae bacterium | reverse complement strand
GTTAAAACCTCCCGCGTGGTCCCGCTGGCCGCAACTTCCCCATCTTTTAGCACGATTATCCGGTCACACGTTTCCAATACCATATCCAGATCATGGCTCGTTATAATTTTGGTATGACTGAACCCTTTTAAGATATTGATTAACCGGCGCCTGGCTTTCGGATCCAACCCGGAAGTAGGTTCATCCATTATCAGCACATCCGGCTTCATTGACAGAATACTGGCAATTGCCGCGCTCCGCTTCTCCCCGCCGGAAAGCTTAAACGGCGCCCGATCGGTCAAATGGGCTATGCCCACCATTTCCAGCGCTTCCTCCACTCTAGTCTGCACTTCATTTTCGTCCAGATTGTAATTTCGCGGTCCAAAAGCAACATCATCATACACCGTGGTCATGAAAAGCTGATCGTCAGCGTCCTGGAATACCAGGCCGAGTCGCTGCCGGATCATGGCCAGCGTTTTTTTGGTTACGGCGACGTCACCGACCCGCACTTCTCCCTGGTCGGGAAAAAGAACCCCCATAATCAATAACAGGAGCGTTGACTTGCCGGAACCGTTTGCGCCGATGATCCCGACCGATTCACCGTGATAGATGGTAAAGGAAATATCTTTTATGGCTTCATGACCATCCGGATAGACAAAATGGAGGTTGCTTACTTCCAGTTTATGATGACTCATTAATTATTTGGTCACCCCCTCAAACAGCAGGCCAAAGAATGCCGGGATATCATACACTCTGGCCAGGATAAAAAATAAACTCCAGGCCATCAGAAAAAGCCCATCTTTGAGCCTCACCCGTGACTGGCCATAAGCATGGAATTCTCCGTTAAAGCCCCGCAGCCGCATCGAATCATAAACGCGCTGCGCCCGGTCAACGGTACGTAGCAGCAGCTGGCCGGCAAAAGGTCCGCTATCTTTCAGCCGTACCCCCTTCTGCTGTGGCGCCCGCAAGGAATAGGCCCGCAGCATTCGCGCGAGTTCCTCAGTCAGTACCGAAATATACCGAAAGGTCAGCAGCAGCTGCAGCACAAAGATACTTGGCACTTTCAGGGCTCTCAGGGCTTGCGCCAGTTTATCCAAACCCGTAGTTGCTACTAAGAGCAGGCAGGCGGTTATTGTCAATCCGCCTTTCAGCACAATCGATAGGAAAGTAAACCAGCCTTTTGGATCAAACAGCGGATTCAGAATTCCGATGCCAATAATCAGCGGTGCGACCAAAATCAGCCTCTTAAAGATCGGCATAAAGGGTATTTCCGCCAGCAGCATCAGCACCATCGGATAAAAGACAAACGGCAAAAGCCCGCTTATTTCGTATCGGTCAAACGACACAACGGCAATTAAATAGATAATCGCCGTTAGAAGCTTGCTCACCGGGTGAATCCGGTGGATGGAGGTGTCCTTTCGGGCCAAGTCATCCAGCAGCCTTAGGTTATAGATTGAATCCACAATTTTGGCCATAGCATCTGTCCTTATAATAATCTCGCCTTTACAGTAAAAAGAGGGCGGGCACTCTGCCTACCCCCCTACAATCTACACTCTTCAAACTACACTATAGCTCTTCATGCGAGAGCTGTTCTGCGATGCGTATGTCTCAGTCAGCTTTGCTCAATAAGGTCAATATAGATCGACTCTATACTAGAGCTGTTCCGCGATCTTAGGTTTTTTCTTTTTCCATGCGCTTATACTCAAACCGATCAATCCGGCCAGGCCCAAGGTCAAAGCCCCACCCAGAATTCCCGAAACACTGGTCCCCGCGTTGCTGCTGGTCTCAGCATCTTCAGCTGCCGTCTTAAAGCCATAGTCTGGCAAAAATGCCGTTTTACTTTGTAAATCTGCCATCAGGTCATGAACGTGGCTTGACCCTTCTAACTCAGCCGTTCCCGCGGTCCGTTCCATTGACCATTCCAGACCATCCGGGTTGGCAGAGGCAAACCACGAGACAAATCCCCCAATAATCAGGGCCGCGGCCATCATCCCGGCGAGTACTTTTTTAGTGGAAATGCTCCCCAGGGCTTTGCCTGCAGCAGTGTGTTCCAGGATTTCTGGCCGGGCTTGCCAGATAAACGTTACTACGGCTGCGGTCACCAGTCCCTCTACCACCCCAATTCCCAGGTGGATTGGCTGCATAAGCAGGACAAAAGTAGTGAAAGGCAATTCGGTCTTTCCGGAGAACAGGGTTTCCAACACCACACTGAAAGCTCCCAATTGCAGACCAATAATCGCTGAAATCATCGAAGCGCTAAATATCCTGCCGGAAGTAAGTCCTTTTCGGGTTATCCACTTGTAAATTAAAGGATAGGCGATAAAACAGGTATAAAATCCCATATTAAATACGTTGCATCCATAGGCAAGCAGTCCGCCGTCGCCGAAAAACAGCGCCTGGATCAGTAAAATGGAAGCCATGGTTAAAAAACCGGCATATGGACCAAGTAAGACGGCTAAAAGCATCCCCCCGCCCAGATGACCGCTTGACCCGGTGGCCGGAATCGTAAAATTGATCATCTGGGAGGCAAAAACAAACGCGCCCATGACCCCCATCAAAGGGATCTTCTTATCGTCCAAATCGTCTTGGACCTTCTTTACTGAGTAAGCAGCCACGCAAGCAGTAGCTGCCATCATTGTTCCACCAACTACGGGTGAAATGAGGGCATCTGCCATGTGCATAATATTCACGATTCCTTTCTCATCGATTTCCCCGCTGCGATATTCTATAGCGGTAAGTTGGGTAAAACCGGAATAAGGCCGACAACAGCTGTTCTCATTCCAATTATATTATGCACACATGTCGGCGCAAGCCCGTAGGGGGGATATAAATTTTGCACTTTTATTTTTTATCGGAGGCGTTACTTCCCTGGGGAACGGTATTTTTTAATTGTTCCAGCGCCTCCTCATGGTCCTGGCATTTCAAGTCCGGAAAGGCTTTTAATATCCTTTTATGTCCGAAGAAAGTGGCTTCCAGCAGCTCCCGGTTGGCTTGACGCAGCTCGTGCAGGGCCTGCTTCCGATGAGCCAGGGCTTTTTGCTGGGCACTTCTCATTTCCGCTAAATCCGCTCCAATAATTTCCCGGCGTATTTCAATTCTTTCTTCCAAATCATCCTTCTTCTGGACAAGCGCAATGGTTCCGGAGGCCAGATTTTCTCCGATATTATCTGAGGCCTCTTTAATTTTCAGGGTGATCTCATCGATTACTTCCAGTTTTTTATTTAACTTCAAAATGGATTTAACCGTAGAAATTAAATCAACCAGGAATATGCCCGCCAGCAGCAGCAGCAGAACCCGGCTTAAGGTCAGCGGGATCCAATCAACCAGCGCCGCAATCGGCGGATGAACCCTGTCCAGGACTATAATACAGCCTAAGCCCCATTGCAGCGAGAACTTCAAACTGATATATCCGCCCAGATTATAGGGTAGTTCGGAGTAATCCCACCATCTTTTGTGAAAGAGGTTCTCCAGTAAAAAACCGGCCGCCAGTTCAATGGCGCTGGCAATGATCACTGCCCCGAAAAACATTAATAGAATGTTGTTTTGAACCGGTTCCAACAGGTAGAGCACGAATAACATCCCTATCCCGTAAATGGGGCAAAAAGGCCCGTTGAGGAAGCCCCTGTTGACAAAGATTTTACCGCGGTGTATACCACCTCAGTGCACCAGCCCAAAAAAGCATAGATGAAAAAGTACCACGCAATATACAGGAACAAGGCTTCTCAAAACCTCCTGTCCCAAAATGGTGTAAAGGAAACACCGTCATCATCTGCATCATCATAACAGAGGAATGACCCCTTAGTCCTATCTTAAGACTAAGGAGTCATTCTTTCAATCGCCCTATTATATGTTTAATAAGTTATTGGAGTATGTCTATGGTTCGGGCCAGCATGCTGGCCGCTTCTGCCCGGGTTACTAGTTGCCCCGGATAGAAATTCCCGTTGTCCCCGACAACAACTCCCATATTCTTTAAGGCCTGGATATACCCAAGATCCGCCCCGGCTATATAAGCCTGGTCAGAAAACACCACCGTTCCGTCGGGTACTGCGGCCGCTTCGATTCCCAGCGCTTTGGCCAGCATCACGCAAAACTGGTACCTGTTTAACTGCGGCTCAGCGTAAAACGGCGTCTGCGCCATGATTCTCAGCGCGTTTCTTTCCTGCAATTGCGCCTTCGCCCAGTCTGGCACTCCCTCCCAGTTAATTGCCCCGGGAGGCGTTGCCCCAGCCTCAATACCGCCCAGACAGTTCATCAATCTGGTCATCATCACCACACCCTCTGGGCCGGTAATATTTCCGTTGGGATTGAACCGGCCGTCCGGGTATCCATTGGTAAGTCCCCAATTATAAGCGGATTGCACCGATGTCCGGGCCCAATGTTGTTCCATATCCGGGAAACGGCATTCGGCTTGGGTTGGATCTTGCAGCCGCAAACGTTCCTGTTGTTGTGCCATCGCGGTATCCGTAAGGTGAAGTCTGTCTCGCAATTGTTGTTTTACCTGTTCTTGATCGGCCAATTGTTGCCGGACTTGATCCTGATCGGCCAATTGTTGTCTGGATTGCTCCTGATCGGCCTGATTAATATTTATCTGGTCGCGATCCTGTTTTTGAATTTGGACTTGTGGCTGCTCCTGTGCCCTGTCTTGAATCATATCCCCTGACCTTTGAGCCAGCGCAAAATTAGGAATTGCCAACAGCATCAAGCCTACTAAAAGCGGCACGAAAATTCTTTTTTTCATCCGTAACCCTCCCTTAATAATAGCTTTCAAATCCTTCATCGCTTTCAAATCCTTCAATAACCTCGTTTCAACTCCTACAGCTCACCACCTCCTCAATCCAATTTATCTAAATTTTCATCTTTGCCATAATTTTAACACTTTTTACGATATAATTATCTCATAAATAATAAAAAGGAGGAAGGATTGATATGAAACGACCTGAACTGACATTAAGTGGAAATGGGAATCGACATCTGGCCACGCTGCTAATGTTTATAATCCTTGCCGGCAGCCTGTTTGGGTGGTCCGGCTGCAGTGCGTCCAAAGCCCCGGCCCCAGAAACTACCCCGACGGTTCAGCAAGGCGCCAATCAAGCACCGGCAGCTACGCCGCCAGCCAATCAACCGGCCAATCAGTTAGCCTATCCCAATTTTGCTCTGAATCCAGCGCCTCTGTCCGCCGAAGCTAAGATTCTGTCCCTTGAAGGATACGGCGCAAAGGGTGCCCTCGCCGATAAAGCTTTAACCGTCAGGGATATGCTCATGTATGCTGTACAAGACGAATACTTAGCGCGGGGCGAATATCTGGCCATCGTGGGCAAGTTCGGCAGTCAAAGACCCTATACTAATATTATTAGTTCGGAGGAGACCCATCTGGCGTATTTAAAAGAAGTTTACCTGGCCTATGGACTCGATTTCCCGACCGATACCTCGGCTGCTCATGTGGTGGTACCGGCTAGTCTGCTCGAAGCGGCAAAGACCGGAGTCCAGGCGGAAATAGATAATATTGCGATGTACAAACTTTTCTTAACCTATGATTTACCGCCGGACGTCTCTTCCGTGTTCACCGCCTTAAAGAACGGCTCGGAAAACCACCTGACGGCGTTTCAAAGACAAGTCGAGCTGCTGCAATAACAGAAGCAACCGATTTCCGTTAAGCGATCTGAAAACGGCTATTCTTGGCTGAGCCGGCCGATGATTGGCTGCATTAATGATGATGCCAAAAATGATTTCTCTTGCAGGTGAATAAGACGAAAGGGGGCTAAATCAAGGGCCCCCTTTTATCGCGTTCATCTGACCATGAAGGCTGCTGCCCATAAATTTCCCGAAATAATACAATATACTAACAAGGGCTACCGCAAATTTTTCCAATTTTCTGATAAAATTAAGGTAATGAGTTGCTTTTTTGAATAATATGGGAGGTGGTTTTGGAAAAACAAGCCGAAAACAATTCCGTACTTTTTAAAAGGAGGGAAGGACAAATGAATGATCAGGAGCGTTTGAACAAACTTTTTGATTTCTCATTATTTGACGCCTTATCCCACAGAAGAGTACGCCGTTTCGGACTAGGATACAAAATCGACGACAAAATTACCCCTTATGAATCAAAAAAGCAACCGATTCCGTTGAGCGATCTGGAAACTGCGATTCTTTGCTGGGCCGGTGACGGGATTACCGGCGTCGCCTTGGGCGAGCAACAGCTGGTGAGCAACGTTATGTCATCCTGGAACGGAAAAAGCCACCCGTGTCCCTGCAATGACCAGCACACGGTTTTGTCCTACATCAACGATGACGGGGTCTTCTTCTATCGTCCGCCGGATGCCAGTAAGGTCGTAGAAATTGATACCGTTGAGGACAGAGATAAGATCCTGAAGATCTTCAAAGAAAACACCATCAAACAGCAGGCTGGCCGCCCGCAATTCCCCAAACAGGCTTGGCTGAGCTCAAACCTGTGGTTCGCCAATTCCCCCGGCGGAACCTTTTTCACCCCGATCATCGACATGACCGGTGAGTATATCAACTTCTGTCTCTTTGCCTTCCAGCATGAAGGCTATTTCATCATGGACCAATTTAACGGGAGGCCGGCCGGGGTGCAGAAATGGATCGACAAGGGCTACTTTGACAAGGGTTTCTCCCTGCCCTTGCTGATGTTCGAGTCATTTGTCTATAACGTGGTTATTGCCATGGCTCATTATAAGATCCAGAATATTGCCTTAGCCTGTGAAGCGATTGGCGTAGGGAACTTTACTTACTCTGGTTTCACGCCGCTCATCCTGCTCGGGGGAACCCCGCTTTGCACTGGACTGGGAGCCACTTTCATCACCGGCAAGGATGGGATGCCGAACCCGGTCGCCATTAAAGGGCAAATTTCCGCTCTCTGCCCGCCCAACGTTAAAAACATGGATGAGGCCGTAGACGCTCTCCTGAACGAAAGATGGGGAGAAAACGGAATCTTCACGGAGGGCTTTAAAGGGAAGACCCCGTTCAAGGATTGGCCCAGCATCGCGAAGAATATCCCCCGGCCAACCGCCGAAACGATCCAGATAACGAAAGACTTCTGTAATTACGTTTACGATCAATATGGCCGGTTCCCGGCCTACTTTGATTCGCTGCAAGTTCCGGTGGGAGCCACGGTACACCATATTGATTTAGACTTCTACGATCAGTATTACCCGAAGGAAGTGCTGACCGATGCTCACCGGAACCACCTGAAGGACTGGCACGAATAAGGATTTTCGCTGGAGGGACAAGTTCGTCTAAGGAAGGTGAAGCCCAATGCCAAAAATGATTTCCCCAGCGGGTGAAATGGAAATTGGGATCTCCGACATCGATGTTGAACACAACGACCTCTTGATTACCGGTAAATTTGGCGTTTGGGATTCAAAAATCTACATTACCCCAGAGGACACGCGCCAATTTGTCAAAATGATGCTGAAATGGAGAGTCATATCCTATATTTTAAAACTGCCTTTTCTGTGGCTGAAACCTTCTCCCCAAAAAGAAACCGGCAGATAAAGCTGAAGATGAAGCTGAAGACAAATCCAAGCTTGCTGACCATGGGGGCTATGACAGCCCCCTTTATTGCGTTCAGTTTGATGGTGAAGTTTACTGCCCATAAATTTCCTGCACCAAAGATAATCACCGGCTCGGTTACTCTTTTTTGTTCAGCTCTTTCCAGTTTTCTTTGAAATAGGGAAGCTTTTCAACCGCCTTTTGTATAAAATGATTGATTTCCGCTTCATCAATATCGTCTAGTCTGTCATATTCGATCTTTCTTAAGAATTTGCTGGTACCGGCAATCAACCGGTTTTTCTCGTCACATAACAACCCGCCGAAATGAAAGGTCAGTGAAACCTTGTTCTTTAAAACCTGGATCGTACAGATCCAGTGATGAAAGTCGCCGTTTAGCCCAAAGGTTGGTTTACCCCATCTGATTGCCGCCCTCATATCAGGATGACTGCGCAGGATAATCTCCATAAGTTTGACGGCAGTTTTCTGCAGATGCTCCGGTTTTTGTTCAAAATACGGATTGAGGTCTTTTCTGGCATCGGCATTCATTTTTTATCCTTCCGTTTTTCCATAAGGAAAATCTATATCGTAATTGATATTCCAGGCTCTTATCGCCCAGATATAGGTGAACCAGTTCAGATTGAGGGTTGCGGCAGCGATAAAAACGGCTGCCATTTGGCGCGGCTGCCGGGCGATCCTGTCGCTTTCCTTCCAGAATTCTTGAAGTTTTCCAATGAGCAGCAGCAGCATCAGCAGGAAGACGAAAGCCCAGATGATCCGGTGGGCCAGTATCTGAATGGGGGGAACATTTTGCAGCTGCTTCCAATAGACCGGCAGGACCCCCCAGAGCAGATAGGCACCGCCTACATATCCGATCCCCGCTGCACTTCGGCTGCGTTCTAAACTTTTCATTTGATTCCCTTCAGTTCACTACTTAAGCCTCATATATTAAAATCTATTGATCCATCAATTTTTTTCAAAATAGTATAGAACCTCACACCATTTTCGTATCAATCTACTTTAACTTATAAGTAACTCCGGCACCACTGCCCAATTTTTGTATAATATTTTTATCCATCAGGCTGCTTAAAATCCTAAGGGTTTTTGACTTGTCAAATCCGGATTTTATATCGATCTCTCCTCTTGAAAGCTCGGTTTCCTCTTTGAATAAACTATAAACCAGCAGTTCATCCTGCGATAAATCTAATTTATCCGCTTGCGTAACCGGTAAAACAATCCTGATGTTATTTTCACTTACCGCAAATCCCGGTTTAGATATGCTGTGGGTATATTCCTCATTGATTCTGGCTATCCCGGTTCCAAACTTTTCGATAATGTCCAATCGATAAAAAACCCCGGCAATGATCGGGTTTCTTAACACCGAGATATTCCCATACAAATATTCCTCTTCGGAAATGCCTTTTGGCAGCCCCCCTGGTGAATTGATCTCAATCCTGTCTTCATACATCGCTATTTGAATAGATGAGTTGGTATCCCAAACCCGATGGACGATCGCATTAGCCAGAGATTCCCTAAAGGCTTCCTTGGGTATTAATTCTATCTTTACCCGGTTATAGCCGGCTATCTCTTCATATTGATAGTATTGCTCAAAAATTTCGATCGCTCTGTCAAATTGGGCCAATAGAGACTTATGGCTGATATTCTCTCTATACAGAATCCTGCTGTTAATGTTGTTTCCGAATCTAACCAGGTCAATTCCGGAAAAGGCCAGATCATTTCTATCCGCCAATAATTCACCGGCGATATTGTAATATCCGTCTTTGTTGTAGAGATTTAAAGTCTTTAAAATATCCAGATTTATTTTTTTTATCCCAGCCTTTGCTTTTAGTTTTGCTTCTAATATAGTGAAATTTAGATTTTGGGAAGACGCTTTTCTTTCCTCATAATCCATATTTATCCCTTCCAGGGCTAATCTTCTTAATTCAAATCTATCTGCTTCTACCGTTGAAGTATCAGACCTTTTATAAGCCTTTCCCTGGTAATAATAGGGTGTGTCCTTACCTTTTTTAATTTCTAAAACAATGATTGTCCGACCGTCTATCTCTTTCACGTCTATATCAAAATTAGGAACCGGAACGATCGAATCATTTATCATATTTTCAATCCGCAAGGATTCATCTTTTGCACAATCAATACCGGCCAAATCCCCATTATCATCAATACCAAATATTATTTCTCCGTCATTGTAATTGGCGTATGCACTGACTGTTTTTAAAAAAGATCTTGATACTTCCACTTTGAATTCCCGGTTATATTTTTCTTTTGCTCCCATAAATACAACCTCCATATAATATATAGTAATATTTTACCATATCCATTGTCTCTCTGCAACAATATCTCTATCGTTGCATTTATCGTTGCATTTTGAAGCGATAATTCCGTTATCGTTGCACATCGATGTGCAACGATGGATCAAAAGCGCTCTCTAACACAGCATCTGCGATTGCAGCATTTCTAAAATTTGCGGAGCATAAAATATCCGGCAACCAAAGCCCCGAGGGTGCCAAAAACTATCATAGGGAGTGCCATCTGATAAACCGGGTTTTCCCCAGTCTGAACATTGCTTGGGTTGCCACTATGGTATTGCACTTCCACTTTAGAACCAATAGAAACGCTAGAAATCTGGCTTCTCGAACGCACGATATACTCCTTGCCATCAACTACATATGAAAATATCGGATAGCCGTACTCAGTGAAACCGATAACTTCAGCCGCTGAACTCACTGCGTGATTTTTAAAGTCAATTTCATCATATTTAAATAAGGAACCGGCAATGATTATCAAAACAGCTGTAACAAAAGCCATCGGCACTATAAGTTTCAGCAGTTTTCTAGTCAGCTGATATGATGGTTCGTTATACATAATGTCTCACCTTCCTTGTTTCAACCGTCTTTTGACATGCTCCGAAATAAAAAAGTTAAACTCTGGAAGTTAGTCTTTTGGCTACTCCCAGAGTTTTATTGTTACCACTCAGCCGGATATAACATTTCTAGTAATGCCTCAAAAGAATCAGCAACAGGATACAAGGATTCGTTAAGCCATTCCTTTAAAGGCCGTTTTTTTAAGTCTAATTCGCTTAAATCATCCTTACTAATTGCCTTTTCATGGTGCTGAAAAACAATCGACGGATTGTTTTCATTCATTCTATAATCAAAATATAAATGATTACCCCCACCATCATCTGCAAAAGGAAATATCTTCTCTGGGATCGGAAGCGTTTCTTTAAAAGCATTATATGTGACCATTATTGTGCTGCTTTTAATATCATTTCCATTTGATAAACTCAACAAGCACGGACCAATAGGTCCAAATTTCTCAACATCAAGCAAAGCACTTTTTAGCTCACCATGTTTATTATTAATTTTTGGGCGACCGCCATCACATTTTTGTATTATCTCAACATATTCTTTAGGAAACTTTACATTCCATATTTTCTCAATTTCACAAACAAGCTCAAGTTGGATTTGTTTTCCTCTTTTCCATTCAATATGCTTCACAACTATCACACCTTTCAAATATTAACTTCCCCAAAGCGAAAAACCTCCATTATGTCTGAAAGTGCTATGAATAGTATCAGCTATTAACTGCATTCTTCCTGTCTCTTGATGGTGATGCCAAGTATACCCAGAAATTTTGTTTTCTCCATCAATAATATCTTCAATCTGCTCAGAGTTAAATCCCATATCCTTCAAAACATCATCAACAGACTTACCTGAACTAACAGCAGTACTCTGAGCGTCCTGGAATAATTTCCTTGTAGCTGCAACTTGATGTTCAACGCTTGTCATATTATTCATCCCTTTTTGTATGACTGTATCAACATTCGTAATATCCAAATCTTTAATTCTCCATTGACCCTCAAATATTGGGAATCCTAATGGATCATATTTTACTGCAACATCCCCAATACCATCAACCGGTTTAGTAAGGAATTCACCTGCACTATCACCATGAATTATAGTAGGTGTACTTCCCAAATCTGTTCTGTTTAAATAAACTGTTAATCTGTTTGTAACCTCTTCTAAAGAGTCCGCATTTTTATAACCCCACTGTGTTACATCAACTAGCCCTTCTTTTGCCTGTTTCACCAAATCACCTGTACTTTCAAATCCTGCTGGTTTTACCCATCGTTTAAGCGGATTGCCAGCACTATCTAAAGCTTCATTGATGATTTTAACTCTAGTATTAACAGTGAAATTTGTTCCGTATTGTTTAATTACATCAAGAACTTCCACGCCATAATTATCAATCTTCGATATCGCATCTTGCCCGTATCTTGAAATGCATTGTACTGCGTCGTCACCATACCGATTAATCAATCTAATTGCATCTGTTCCATAGTTTGTTATAGCCTCAACGGCTTCGTCCCCATATATCTTGATTAGCTGAAGTGCATCATCTCCATAATTCCTAATTACTACAGCCGCATCCGGTCCGTAATTCTTGACTGCATTTATTCCGTCCGGTCCGTATCTGGCAGCAACCTCCGCCGCTTCATCACCATATTGAGCGGCTATTGCGGCCACTTCATCCATCTGGTTTTTAACACCCTTGAATAAAGCCATCGCTCCCGGCAATATTGCCTCCATTACTTTAAAGACCCCCGCGAAGGCAACATTCATTAAAAGGTCACCCATCAACTGGTTGGCATATTTGTAATCGCCCGTTTCCCAGTATGAAATTATAGTATCCAGTGTCATGAAGATGTTGACTACACTAATAATATACAGCGAGAAGAAAAAGACCATTGCCAATGGGCTGACAGCCGCAAGGAACGCACTTGCGATCAATACGGTATCCACTATTGCCCATGTAAGAGCCACAAGTCCCACAAGTGTTACACCTACATCAATAGCGGCTGAACCACCCGCAATTCCACCGCTTATCATGTATCCTGCCGCACCGGTTTCCGGATCCATGACTACATATCCTGAACCCTGCCAGTCATAATAACTAAATTCTTTTTGGGGTACTGTTACGATCTTCCCACTGTTTACGGCATTTGTAATATCGGTTTTTACCGAATTTGAAACACTTAATTCGTTTATTTTTTCACTATTGCCTTTGCTGATTGTATAAATCGGAATTCCTCTGCTGCTTGCTTCAGTCAGAATTTTGATTGATGATACAGAGGGCAGCTGGAAGATCTGCTCGTGTATTCCATGCTCCATTGCAGACCCTAAAACCCCAGTATTCATCATGTAGCCGATTTCGTTCTTCTTATTCCCGTCAAGACTGGTTACACCCAATACATCATGGTCAACATCTATGAAGAAGGAACCGCCGCTTACTTCAACCGGTGTATTGAACATGTATTTAACGTTAGGTCGATAGCCGGTCATTGCTTCACTGACCTGACGCACGGCTTTTACTTCCATGGCTTCCGCCACAACAGAATTCAAGGCATCAAGCTGTCCGAAATACGCCTTGCCTACGCTGTTTAAGATTTCACCCATTACGGCGTCAGTGTAGATACTTTCTTCGGTAGCTGTGTCTTTTACCTGCTGGATTCGGTTCTTTATTGCATCAAGTTCTTTGACATCAATCTTGTCATAGTCAAAGGAAATACTGTACATACCCCCGACTGTAACCGGATTTTCTACATTTTCTACAGTTCTGCCAGCATGACCCATCGCTATCGTAAATAGCTGCCGGTTTCCGAATCCTGCCGCCTTGCCTTCAGCTATAACCTGACCATCCGCTGTCAGCTGAGGCTTTAGCTCGATCATATATGCGGGTGTTTTAAAGAGGCCGCCGTAGCTGCTTATGATAGCCGCATCCTCTTCTGTTGCAGGAACCCATGACAGGGTGATTCTCTTTCCGTACAATTCAATCGCCTTAAACTGCACATTAAAATCATCGGTACCGGCAAAGTTAAGATTAAACGGGTCATTTCCTTTTATGGAAAAGCCAATCTTTTCGCAATAACTGTCGGATATCGTATTCGTTTCATGCAGTACCGTTACTGTTTTATAGGGGAGTGTGAGTGGAAGCAATCCTAAATTTTCAGGCTTTATTTTTTTCCCGCCAATCAGCCTCTTGGTGTCGTTGTCGGTGAGACTGTTTTGATCGATATAGGCCTGAAGCTTTTCATTGGCTGAATTCAACAGGTTTTGCATTTTTTCTGTATTAATATTAGTAATGCTGTCCTCGGTCCGGTCTCCCTCAACTATGAACGCATCCAGAATTTGTTCATCTGTAAGA
>CAZKWP010000032.1:0-17779 GCA_964556555.1 uncultured Syntrophomonadaceae bacterium | reverse complement strand
TTGCTGGTCAGCCAGCATATATTAGGGCTTTGATGCCTGTTTTAAACTGCGAAACCTGAGTTAAATAAGCTTAATAATCTAACCCAAAAAAATCTAATAATCCGACTTGACGCTATCCTGTTATAAGTTCCACTGAAGTAAGGCCAAAAAATGAGCGATTAATCAGCCCGAAAGAGGTTTAAGGTGGTTACGGTATGTTTGAGTTCCGCCAGGTAAAATACAAAGACGTAGTTGACATTCCAAACTTACATATTAACCAGGGACTGTCGGTTCTGATGGGAGAAAGCGGCAGCGGCAAAACTACAGTTTTAAGATTGTTGAATAAAATGATTTCGCCAACTCAGGGCCAAATTTTATTTCATGGGCAGGACCTGAGCCAAATTCCTTCCGTAGCGCATCGCCGGCAGGTTTTGCTGTTATCCCAAAGCCCGGTAATGTTTGATGGGAGTATTAAGGATAATTTAACTATTGGTTGCCGGTTTCAGGGGAAAAAAGAGCCGGAAGCAGAAGAACTTTATGAAATATTGGCAAACGTTCGGTTAAACAAGGAACTGGACACGCCGGTGCAACAGCTTTCAGGCGGTGAAAAGCAAAGGCTGGCCCTTGGCCGGGTACTCCTGCTGAATCCGGCCGTCTATCTGATGGATGAACCATCGTCCGCTCTGGATGATTTTTCGGAGGATATGCTCCTTAGCCTGATTGCCGGGCATCTGAAAGCGACTGGTAAATCAGCCGTTATGGTAACCCATGCCCGGTCCATGGCTGAGAAATATGCCGATGAAATTATAGAAATGGCCGAGGGGAAGATCCGAAACAGGAGAGTAAGGAATGAATGGGATAATTGATTTAACCATTAAGCAGGTTATGCTGGCCTATGTCTTTGTACTGGTCGTTCTGACAATTATCCATTTTAGAGGAATTGGCCGGGAGAAAGAGATCCTGCTTTCGTCGGTCCGCATGACTCTGCAGCTGATTTTGACTGGTTACGTACTCGCTTATGTGTTTGCCAACCCCAACCCTTGGATAACAGCGGGCTTAATTCTCCTAATGGAGAGCTTTGCGATCTATACAATTTTCCAGCGGTTTGCCGGAAAACTTTCGGATAGATTAAAGCTGGCTATTGCTTCTTCTATGCTGGTTGGTACTTTACCCTGTCTTTTATACTTTTTGCTAATGGTGGTCCGAATCAGTCCCTGGTTTGATCCACAGTATTTCATCCCCATTGCCGGTATGCTGGTTGGCAATTCGATGACCGGCATCTCCTTAGCAGTTAAATCCCTAGGGGAAGGCATGACCACTCAGCGCAATCTGGTTGAAGAGGCTCTGATTTTGGGGGCCACCCCGCAGGCAGCAACCAGACCTATTATCAATAGCACCTTTGAGGCGGCGATTATGCCCACCATAAATTCAATGCTGGGAATGGGCATCATCTTTTTGCCGGGAATGATGACCGGCCAAATTTTATCCGGCACGGCACCGACAACTGCGGTCAATTATCAGATTGCGATTATGCTGGGCATCCTCGGCTCTGTGGGGACCACGGTTATCTTAATGCTGCAACTGGGCTACCGCAGCTTTTTTAACCGGGAAGACCAACTTGTCTGAATGCTTATAATTAGTATTTACGTCAAGATTATAATGCCTGAATGGCCAGGCATCTGGTTTGCCTTCAATGAAAGTTCCGTTTTGCCGACGAGTGTCTGGGCAGACATCCGGCACCGTTTAAAAATAGAAGCGCTTTGCCCGCTGAATGAAGCGACTTTTACTGAATTAGAGGATAAAGACCTATTTAGGCTAGAATTGTTTAACCTTTAGCACAAGAAGAGAATAGAGCAATACTTGATCGGCCGAAGTGCTGAATTTTTACCGCACAACTGGTACAATACGAGTAACTGAGAGTAAACTGGCTTTCCGCCAGCGCGGAAGAACCAGCGAATGTAGAGGGGAGACTAGCTATGTTTAAGAAAATTTTATTGCCCACCGATGGATCGGAACATGCGCTAAAAGCAGCAAAGATTGCCTTGAAATTCGCTAAGGAGCAAAATGCGCAAGTAGAAATCTTAAGCGTGGTTTCTATGCCCGAACGGACCGTTTACCTGCTGGAGTTAATCCCCAATTTTAATGGGATTGAATTTGAAAATCAATTCAAGAAGAAGGGCCAGGATATTGTGGAGCTTACCGCTGCTGCCTTTGAGCAGGCGGGGGTTAGCTATACCACCCGGGTAGAATTGGGTGACCCGGCGGAAACAATTTGTCAGGTGACTGAGCAGGACAAGGTGGACTTGGTCATTATCGGCAGCCGCGGCCAGTCCCTTTCCCGATTTGTGATGGGCAGCGTCAGCACCAAGGTCGCTCAAGGCGCAGCCTGTCCGGTGATGATCGTCCGCTAAGACCTTGGGGACTGCGGGCTTAAATTAATGCAAAGAAGGATTATTGATGGTAATATTCGGTTTACCGGTTATTTTGCTGTTGGTTTTGATTTTGCCTTTTCTGATTCATAAAGTGGAAGATAACCTAGAAGTTTTTTTATTTGTCATGGGACTAGTTGCGTAGGCTGCTTCCGGAATCCTTAGCAAAGAATTGATTATTAAGGCCCTTGAAGAACCGGTAATGATAGCGACCGCGGTTTTAATTGCCGGACTGCTTTTCAGTACTTCAACCGGCAGATCAAAGTCGGGCTCAATCAAAGGCCATATGGATAAAAAGAACCCAGTAATCGGAGATACAGTGATTCATTACAATACGGCAGATTAGATTAATAGAATTAATAGTAATCGAGATTAATGATATAATGGGGAAAGAGCTCTAATTTAGAAGGAGAAGAAAATGATCAGCATAACAAAACTGCTTTTTGACGATGCGTATTTTGGTGATGGTCTGCGCTATAGCCATGCTTCCAGGGGTGTAACCAACGGCACCACGAGCGGAATGGGGCCAGTGGTGGTTTGGAATTGTACTCGGACCTGCAATCTGCGTTGTGTCCATTGCTACATGGATTCCGAGGCGAAGAAATATGCTGGTGAAATGAGCACCGTTGAGGCTAAGCAAATGATTGATGACCTGGCCGAAATGAAGGTGCCGGTTTTGCTGTTTTCCGGCGGCGAACCCTTGCTCCGGCCTGATATTTTTGAATTGGCTGAGTACACTGGCGCAAAAGGCATTCGTCCCACCTTTTCGACTAACGGTACCTTAATAACCCGCGCGGTGGCGCAGCGGATCAAAGACATCGGCGTTGGGTATGTAGGTATTTCCCTGGACGGTTTGCGGGAAGTAAACGATAAGTTCCGCGGAAAGGTCGGAGCTTTCCAGGCAGCCATGACCGGAATTCAAAACTGCGTGGCGGTGGGGCAGCGGGTTGGTTTGCGTTTTACAATCAACAGCCATAATTTAGCCGAGTTGAATAATATCTTTGATTTCATTGAGGAAGAGAAGATCGATAGGGTTTGCTTTTATCACCTGGTTTATTCCGGCCGCGGCAATCAGATGGTGAAGGAGGATGTAAGCCAGGCTGAATCCCGGCAAGCAATGGAGACGATTATCCGCCGGACGATTGACTTTGAGCAACGGGGTCTGAAAAAAGAAATCCTGACCGTGGATAATCATTGTGACGGGGTATATCTCTATTTGCGCAGCCTAAAAGAAAATCCGGAAAAAGCCCAAGCCATCAAAGACTTGATCAGCATGAATGGCGGGAACCGTTCTGGGATAGCTTTTGGCGAAATTGATCCCGCCGGTTATGTCCATCCGGACCAATTTACGCAGCACATTACCTTTGGTAATGTCCGGGAGCGAAAGTTCGGGGAGATTTGGACCGATACCTCCCAACCCATTTTGGCCGGTCTGAAAAACCGTAAACCGCTCCTTAAGGGTCGCTGCGGCAAATGCCAATACCTGGAGATCTGCAACGGCAACTTCAGGACCCGCGCGGAAGCCGTGACCGGGGATTTCTGGGAATCCGACCCGGCCTGTTATCTGACTGACGAGGAAATCGGCCTGCAATAGAAAAGAGCAAAGGAGCGCAGACTGCTGGTCTTTTTAGGGGCCAGCAGCGTTTTTTATCACGTATAATGAATGGCATTTGTCCCCTGATGGGACAAATGCCATTCATTGGATCAAGTTATCCATCTTGGGAGCAACCGACAATGTAGTTCCGGATAAAGTGGCTAGCCGGCGGAAACCAACCATCAACCGGATAACCCACGATAAGTTTGGGGTAAAGGGGGAGCATCATGCAGGTTTTGGCGATGTTATCGGCGCATCCCGGTTCGGGTCAAATAACAGTGTTGGTCAATTTGGCCAGTGGTTTAGCGTGGCGGGGAAAACGGGTATTAATCGGTCAATTGGGACCTAGTCGGAAACTGCTGAATTGGCTGGGAGTGGCGGCTGATGGAAACTCTTGCGACTCGGATTTGGCTGGAAATAGGGATACGGCGGTAAACCAGATCAAACCGGTCCGTTTTGGCCTGGATTTGCTGAATATACCGGTATCTCGGATGGAGCGTAATTTTTTGGAGACGCTGGAGCCAATCTTAGCCCAACTGGGTTATGATTATCTGATTTTAAACCCTACCGTGCCTGAAGCCGGCACTTTAATTCCATCCCACGCCCGGGTACTGGTCTGCACCGATTTGCAGGGCAAAAACGAGGCCGCGGAAATCCAGGAGTTGCAGCGGAAATTGCAAATGAATCGTCTGACTGTAAAGATGCAGACCGGGGAGGGGGCTTTCCCGGAAATCTGCCTGATCATTCCAAACCGAGTTAATACCAAGGAGTGGGGACACAACAATCAACAGCTAAGTGCGCTAAGTGAGTATTTTGGTTATGAGAAGCTGGCTGACCCGCTTCCGACCTGAGAGCGGATCCGCGATCTGCCCCGGGAAGGGCGGACAGTATGGGAGCTAAAACAAGAGAATCTGCAGCAGGTTTATCGAAATCTAATCCAGGATATTGAGGGCCTTTAAAGACGGGGGAATTTTGATTTTTATCTTTCCTAAAACCCATACCACGGGTTACTACGTAAAATCAATAAGGGTTGCTTGTTTAGGTTAATCCTCAAGGGTCTGCTGGTGGTTGTCCGGTAATCGTTCCACAATTACGTAAGGCCGCAGCCAGTGTCTTATAACATAGTTGATTAAAAGGATAATCCCCAGACCGGCCGCCATGATATAGAGCAGGGTTTTAATGTCATCGGCTTGAAAAATGGCCATGCCCAGACCGGTATACAAGATAGCCGTAGGCAGTTTTCCGATAGAGGAGGCCGCTAAAAAAGTCGGGAAAGAAACACCACTCCATGCAGCCATAGCATTAATCAGCGGGGTCGGTACTACGGGGATGATTCGGGCGAACACGATCGACCAAAAGGCCAGGCTGGAATTAAGCTCGCTCTCACGGTAGCCGAAGTGGTTTAAAACATTGGTCAAAAAGCTTACTTTCCCTAACCGGCGGCAAATCCAATAGGCCAGACAAGCCCCGGTCAGAGCGCCAAACCAAGACAGCAGAATGCCCTGTTGAAAGCCGAATAAAAAGCCTCCGGCTGCGGCTAAAATAACATAGGGGAAAACCGGTACCATCGCTTGCACGGCAAATAAGATAAAAGCAACCGCCTGGGCATAGACCCCAAAATGGTTGATATACGCGATTAAATGCTCAGAATTGTAGAAGTCCATGGAAAATTCCTTTCTGTAGGAAGTCAAGTGAAAGTCAATAAATGGTTTTACTCCGCTGGATCTAGAGTCATCGTATAATGATTGACCCGGTTTTGCAAATGAGAAGATCTGGGAATAGGCAGGAGGCTTATTGGCAAATCTGTTTTGACTACATATAAAAATTGGTTGTAATTTAGGCGCATTTATGATAACTTATTGTTATATAGAGGGTTATAATGACTATACAGGTAATAAAACCCAAATGGAAGGAGGCAGGACTGATGCCAGAAGAGTTTAAGCCAGGATGTCAAAGACCGCCCATCAAAAAGATGCAAGTTGAGACAGAGGTGATTGCCGATCCGGCAGTAAAGGAGGCGAAGAAAATGATGATCAAAGTAGGAAAACCAGCCCCCGATTTTACCGCAGCCGCTTTTCTTCAGGGTAAGTTCATGAATGTCAGCCTATCCGAGTTTAAAGGCAAATGGGTCATCTTATGTTTCTATCCCGGAGATTTTACTTTCGTCTGAGCGACCGAACTCGCAGCAGTTGCTGTGAAATACCCCGAATACCAAAAATTGGGCGCGGAAGTGCTTTCTGTGAGTGTAGATAGCGTCTTTGTTCATAAGATGTGGAATGACCATGAATTATCGAAGATGATCAATCAGGATATCCCGTTTATGATGTGTTCCGACCAGGATGGGAGTATTGGCAAAGCTTATGGCATATATGACGAGGATAGCGGTATCGAAACCCGTGGTCGGTTTATTATCGATCCGGACGGCAATATCCAGGGCTTTGAAGTTTTAACCCCACCGGTTGGCCGCAATGTAAACGAATCGCTGCGTCAGCTGCAAGCATTTCAGCTAGTAAGAGCCTCTGGCGGAACCGAGGCTACTCCTGCCGGCTGGAAACCAGGCAAGCAGACCTTAAAGCCCAGTCCTGATCTAGTCGGCAATGTTTGGAAGATCTGGAAAGTAGAACAGGCCTTTGATTGATCAGATCTTCCAGAATATATGCCATTGCTCAATTCACCGTTAGAGGCACTCTGCGTGTATGTCCGGAGTTGACAGATCGGCGATTCTCCGGTAAATTAGAAGTAATTAAATAACAAACGTATAAAGGGGAGTAGCTGGCGGAAATTTGAATTCCGCAGTTAAAATCGTCATTACGGCCTAACCAGCCCGGTTTTAACATTAAAAGCAAGACCTTTATCTCTAGTCCGAGAGATAAAGGTCTTTTATTTTTAGATAAAACCAAAGGGGTCAAAAATTATTTAGAATAAGGGGGTTATGTATGATTTATTTAGGTTTGATTTTAAGTTTGGCGATTATCCTGCTCTGCGCGGAGACCTTCACTAACGCTGTTGAATGGTTAGGGAAAAAATTAAACCTTGCCGAGGGGGCAGTCGGCAGTGTTCTGGCAGCGGTTGGGACAGCGCTCCCCGAAACGATGATCCCGCTGATTGCCATCTTGTTTGGCGCCAGCCAAGAATCAACGCACATCGGGATCGGGGCAATTCTAGGTGCGCCCTTGATGCTCGCGACCTTGGCAATGCTGGTTACTGGACTGGCGCGAAAATTACACAAAGGGCAGGACCAATCTTTGATAATGCTTTGCAACTCTCAGATGACCAAAAGGGATCTGCAATATTTTATCGCCCTTTATTCTCTGGCAATTCTGGCAGCCCTTCTCCCGAATCACAGTTTAAAAATGGTTGTCGCTGTGGTGTTGGTTGGCGGTTATATTTGGTACTTGAAGCAAACTTTGCGAGACGGAGAATGCTTAGGGGAAATGGAACTGCACCCGCTGCGTTTTCAAAAGAAGAATCCAAACCCCGGCTTGCCGATGGTGCTGTTTCAGTTATTGGTGTCTCTGGTCGGAATTGTGTTCGGCGCCCATTTGTTTGTTCAGGGTATTACCGAAGTTTCCATGGTTTTAGGCATCCCGGCATTCGTGCTTTCTTTGGTCATCGCGCCGGTGGCCACCGAACTGCCGGAGAAATTCAACAGTATTATCTGGGTGCGTCAGGGCAAAGATACTCTAGCCCTGGGGAATATCACGGGGGCCATGGTTTTCCAGGGTTCTTTAATCACGGCAATAGGGATTACTTTAACTCCCTGGGAATTATCTCCTTTGGCCTTGGCCAGCGGACTTTTGGCGCTGACGGCTGCTGCGTTTATTCTCTTCAGCATCCGTAAAAGAGGTCATATTCTATCCAGAACTTTGATTACGGCCGGTTCCTTATATTTATTGTTCGTAGGGCTCGTTGTCTATTCTGGTGGCGCCCTGTAAATTAAAATTATGCGGTTATTTAAGTGTAACTAAAGGTTAACGGGAAGAACCGAGGGATTAACCTAGGGGCGCGCTCCTTTGTTTAAATTACCGAACGGGTCAAGAGCTCAGCAATTAATTTTGTTGGGCCTTTTATTTTTTTCCGCCGATTTCTCCGAGTAAATATAGATAGACTGACCAGGGATGTTAGCCTAATATTATCTGCAATTTTTATTTTCGCTTAGTCAGGTAGTCCGCACAATATGCCTTGTTTTTAGTTTTTTTCAGGGCTTGGCAGGAATCTGCCGATTAAAAGGGAAATTCTTTTTATTCAGTCGGAGGAAGCAGGCAGGAGGGGGAAAGCGGTGAAAAGGTCTTTAAATCCACATTTGAGACTGTTAGTAATTACGCTTATTATGATGAGCGTTATCAGCGTGCCGGGATGCAGCCGAAACGGCCAGCCCGCGGAGAACCAGGGGACGGTTAAGGCTGTTAAAGTTATTACAGTCACAGAAAAAGAACAACCCGGTACTTTAAATTATCTGGGAACCGTAGACGCCAAAGAATTGGTCAAGTACAGCTTTAAAACACCCGGACAAATCGGCCGGATTTATGTGGCGGAGGGAGAATCGGTGGCTAAAGGCCAAAAACTTGCGGAATTGGATAAAACCGATCTGGAATTTCAATTAGCCAGCGCGAAAGCCACTCGGGACACGGCGGCCGCCAATGTGACGAAAGCCCAGAACGCTTTAGAGTACGCTTCCAGCCTATCCGAAAAAACCGCGGAGCTTTATAAAGGCGGGGTAGTTTCCGAGGATGCCTGGGCGCAGATTCAATTGAAGAGGGATACAGCTGCCTCCGACTTGGCGCTGGCTAACTCTCAATACGCTAATGCGCAAACTGATTATGATTATAAATCGACGCTTTTGAGCAACTCCACTATATATGCGGAACAAGCTGGCTATGTGGTACAGAAGGTCTTTAATGAAAACGAGCGGGTTAATGCCTTTACTCCCATTGTGATTGTGCGCAGCGGCGCGCAGATCGTAAATATCGGAGTTCCGCAGCAGGAATTAGCTCAAATCAAGGTCGGTACCCAAGTCAACCTGGCAATAGACCAGGAAATCGCAGCCGGAACGATCAGCAGCATCTCAGAGCTACCGGATGAAACAACCCGAACCTATACAGCGGAAATTACAGTCCCGGATAAACTCTTCCGTTTAGGCTCGATTGCCAAGGTCTCCGTAAGTATCGGCAGCCAAAACGGCATTTGGATTCCGTTTCACGCTATTTTCGCCGATGGGGCGGAAAACTGTGTTTACGTAATTAAGGATGAGCGGTCCTTTAAAAGAACCGTTGAAATCCTAAATGTCAGCGAAGACAAAGCCAGGGTCAGCGGACTTACCAGCGGGGAATTGCTCGCCATCAGCGGCATGAACAACTTGGATGACGGCACCAGGGTCCAGGTGCTGGAGCAGGAGCAAAGCGATGTACAAAATAATTAAAAAGGTAATCGAACATCGAAAAATAACCTTATTTTTCACAGCCGTTATCATTTTTGCCGGCTTTTACGCTTATTATTTGCTGCCGCGGCAGGAGAATCCGACTATTTCCACACCGGTCGCCATGGTTATCACCCCTTATCCCGGCGCTTCCGCCAGTGACGTCAAGGAACTGGTTACTCAAAAGATGGAGGACGAACTGGCTGGTCTGGACGGTTACGATTATTGCAAAGGGATCAGCAAAGAGAACGTATCCATAGTTATCGTTTATTTCTTCAGTGATGTAGACAATGACCGGGCTATGCAGGATGTGCGGAACGCGGTTAATGATGTCCAGGACGATCTGCCGGCTGGAGCCCTGGACAGTACGCTAAATACCGATCTAGCCGAGTCCGCCGGGATTCTGATCAGTGTTTCCGGGGAGCATTACTCGTATGAGCAGCTGGCTTCTTTCGGGGAAAAGTTTAAGAATGAACTGCGGAACATTGAAGGCATAACCAAAGTTGAACTAATCGGCCAATTAGATAAAGAAGTAAGGGTCGACTTAAATATCGAGCGCCTGAACCAGCTGGGTTTATCCATTGCCGATGTCTCAACCATTCTGGCAGCCCAGAATGTGCAGATTCCTTCTGGGAGTATTGATTACCAAAGCGGTAAGATTACCGTAAACATACCCGGAAATTTTACTTCGGTCGATGATATTAAACAGGCCATTATTTCCGTGTCCCCGGCTAGTGGGGTGGTAACCCGAATTAAAGATATCGCCACCGTTCAACTGGTTACCGAGGAAGGGACGCAAAAAATCAAAGCGGATGGCCAAAACGCGGTTATATTGGCCGGCTATTTCGTGGAGAACCGGAATGTAGTGCTGATTGGCGAAGAGGTGCGGCAGGCTCTGGACCGAGTAAAAGCCGGATTTCCGCCGGATTTGGCGGTAAACGAGGTGGTTTACCAGCCTGATTCAGTCAGTAATTCCACCAATGAATTTATGCTGCATCTGGTTATCGGCATAGTTTTGGTTTTGGGGGCGGTATTCTGGGCCATGGGAATCCGCAATGCCCTGGTGGTTTCCACGGCTATCCCGATTTCGATCCTTTTCACCTTTATTATGATGTATTTTTATGGGGTGCAAATTCATCAGGTTTCCCTGGTGGCCTTGATTATGGCCTTAGGGATATTGGTTGATGATGCAATAGTGGTCTCCGATAATATTCAAGTCCATTTGGATGCCGCTGAGGAGCGCCTGCTTGCTGCTTACAACGGAGCGACGCGCTGCACGATTCCCAATCTGGCGGCAACCATGGCCATCATCGTCGCCTTTGCCCCGCTGCTGGGAACCCCGGGACAGGTCGGGCAGTTTTTGTACGCTCTCCCTTGGGTAGTGATTGTTTCCGTGGCCGCTTCCTACTTCGTGGCGATGTTTGTAATTCCCTCGATGATGACTGATTTTGCCAGAATTAATCCCGAACCGGCTAAACAGCAGGAGCGAAAGATTCGGGTTTTCTTTCAAAAGTTATTGTTAAAGGGTTTGAAACGAAAAGGACCGACCGTGGCGGGGGCGGTTTTGGCCCTGGTTTTTGTGCTGGTTATCGTGTTGCCCCAGCTTCATGTACAATTTTTCCCTTATGCAACGAACGATATCTTCTATATTGAACTGAACTCGGAAAAACCGGGCGATCTGGAAGCAACGGAAAAACTGGCAGATGAAGTTACCGCGCTGCTTAAGACGGTGCCGGAGGTGGTCTCCAGCACCGTGTCGGTGGGAGACGGTCTGCCCAAATTTTACGTGACTATGATGCCCCCGATGCCCTCAGATGACTATGCCCAAATCGCCGTCAAGTTTGATCTGCAGGATCGCCAGCGTTTTAAAAATAGCGGGGAATTGGCCGAGTATCTGCAAACCCAACTGAATCAGAACATCAGCGGAGGAATCTGCAAGATTAAGCTGCTGGAGTACGCCTTTCCAACTGAAGCCAAGGTGATTGTCCGGGTCAGCGGTGAAGATATTCAGCAGTTGGTAAGGACTGCGGGTGAGTTGAGAACGGAAATTGCCCAAATCCCCGGCACCACCAATGTCCGGGACAACTGGGATGACGACCGGCTGCAGCTTAGCGTGGAAATTGATGAGGATAAGGCCAGCAGTTTTGGGGTAAGCAGTTATGATGTGCAAAAAGAGATCAATCTGGCTTTATACGGTCAGGTGGCTTCGGTATTTCGGAAAAACGGCCACGAATACAACATTAAAGTAAAAAGTGACATCAATACCGCGGCAATGCTGGAGAACTTCGCCATTAAATCGAGTCTGACCGGTCAGAAAATACCCTTAAAGGAATTCGCGGCGATCAGTTACAGTTCAAAAGCCAGTACCATTCGCACCTACAATGGGGATTTGGCGATTGATATCCTGGCTGATCCGCTGCCCGGCTATTCCGGCACTGGGCTCGAAAACCAGATTGAAGCCGAGATTTTACCAGGTGTCGATCTAACCAAGGTCAAAGTCAACTTCTTTGGGGAGCGGGAGGATATCCGCGAGAATTTCTCGGCCATAGGGGTTTTGGCAGTGGTGGCGATCTTCGTGATTTATGCGATACTGCTTTTAGTTTTTAATTCTTTTATTCAGCCCCTGGTGATTTTAACTACAATTCCGCTGTCTCTGATCGGCTCCCTGCTGGGACTTTTCATCTTTGGGCAGCCAATGTCCTTTACCGCTTTTTTGGGGATTATTGCCCTGGTCGGTTTGGTGGTGAAAAACGGGATTCTATTGATTGATTTTATTAATGAAGCCCGAAGGGACGGCTATACGGTGGAACAGGCCTGTATCGATGGCGTCAGCCGGCGCTTCAATGCGGTGATCATCAGTGCGCTGACCGTAATTTTGGCCTTGATTCCTTTAGCTGTTTCGGGTAACGATTTGTTCTCGCCAATGGCGATTTCTCTCATGTCCGGCCTGACCGTATCCACCTTTTTGACTATGGTGATCGTACCAGTTATTTACAGCCTGATTGAAAAAGATACCGGGCAAACTAATGTGCAATAATTTTCTTAGCTTCAAATATAGCATTTACTTTTTTAATGTTAGTGTATCCAGCGGGAATCAGCCGTGAAGGGGGCGGACCCGATTTCTGACTTAAAAACCGAGGCCACTATTTTTTATTATACCGGTACCGGGAATTCCTTATGGATAGCCAGGTACCATCCTGAGGTAAAGGTAAAAGATTTGTTGAAATGAGGAGGTTTTGGAAATGGATTTTAAGGATTGTATCCGCTTTATTACCGAGACCCAGGCTACCTGTACCTTGTGTACGGTCGACGGCGATCAGGCGAGAGGCCGAGGGATGATCCCCTTGTGGGTAAATGAAGATGGAATATATTTTACTACGGGGAGATCCAAGAATTTGTACGAGCAAATGGTGGCTAATCCCAAGGTGGAACTTTGTTTTGTCATCCTGCAGCCCCTAAAGCATTTGCGCGTAACCGGCCAGGTTGAGTTTGTCGAGGATATGGAGTTAAAGAACAAAGCTTTGGCGGAGAGGCCTTTTTTAAAAGCCCTCGGGATGAATTCGGCAGAGGATCCAAACTTTATTTTGTTCCGTATGGCTCATGGGGAAGCCCATTTTTGGACCTGGGAAGACAACTTAAAGGAAGCGCAAATACCGAGAATTAAATTTTAAAGGCTTTCACAGTAATGATCGTAATAAATTGGGTTTGTTTCATGTTAATGATAAACTGAAAACATAAAATTTATGAATTAAGAATGACCTTAACCTTGGTGGGATTCGGGGGATGTTATGCATAACGGAATTAAAAAAATACTATCCATAATAAGTATCGGATTAATTTTGGGTGGGTTTATAATTCTTTTCTACCCGGCCCTAACATCCCTATATTCCCAGTTAGAACAAAGGCGGCTCCTTACTGAACTCTCTGAACAAATAATCGTTGAGAATTTGCCTGTAGTCGTCGAGGAATCACCGGGTGTTATTCGTAATGAAACATCAGCTTCCGGGGAACCAGATCCAGATACAATTAAACCGGAAGAAATAAAAAAGCCGGCAATAATGCTGCTGGAAATACCGGCCTTAAATCTATCCGTCGGGGTAGTGAAGGGAACCACAGCCAAAGATTTGCGCGCCGGTCCGGGGTGGTATACCCAGTCAGCCTTACCAGGAGAAGGGAATACGGCTATTGCCGGACACCTTAATATTTACGGCTCTTGGTTTCGGCATCTGGATCAGCTGAAGCCCGGCCAGGAAATTCGCATTTCTTACGACGGTAAAAAATATTTATACGAAGTCGAAGAGGTTTGGAAAATAAAAAGCAATGATTGGAGTGTTATACAGTCGGTTGGGTACCCCGCGCTTACCTTAACCACCTGCGATTCAAGCGGGGATGATAATCTTCGCTTAGCGGTCAGAGCAAAAATAAAACCAAGATAAGTAAAGCTGTAGCAGCAAGATGCATTTTTGTAATATTCTGATTGATTTTTAATTACCTTACCTATATAATGTGTTATAATGATGTAAACTATAAACTTAATAGCTTTTTTAGTTAAACTTTTCAACGATAAAGGCAAACTTACCGAAAGGTAAGGACGCAAAGCCAAGGGCCTTCCCCGAAAGGGTGGCAGCCGGTTACCGAAAGGAGAGTTTTTTATGCTTAATTAAATATTTTTAGAAAATATCCTTTTCAACGATAAAGGCAAACTTACCGAAAGGTAAGGACGCAAAGCCAAGGGCCTTCCCCGAAAGGGTGGCAGCCGGTTGCCGAAAGGAGTTTATTTTCTATGAGTATGAAATTTAAGGCATTTATACTTTCTCTAGCACTAATTTTCAACACCTTCGCGATTAGCGCATTTGCCGTTGCCGAAGGAGTGATCATTAACTCCGAACGAATAGATCAGGGGATCGTGCAAATCGCCTATCAGAATCCAGGTGTTGAAAAGATTAAAGTTATGATTGAGAAGGATACCGATAAATATACCTATGATCTGAACGCAGACGGATCAAACGAAAGCTTTCCGCTGCAGCTGGGTAATGGGGTTTATAAGGTTAGCGTGTTACAAAATATTGAAGGAAACAGATATTCCTGCCTGGCCACCGAAGAGCTTGTTTTAGAGCTGAGTGATCCAAATTTGGTATATTTAAATTCGATCCAAAACATTGAGCTTTACGATGGTGAATCAGTTGCCAATGAAGCGGCAATGTTGACCCAAGGTATTTACAGCGATGAAGAAAAAATTAAAATTATCCACGATTATATCGTGCATAATTTTAGTTATGACTATAATAAATTATCCGAAGTAAAAAGTGGGTATATCCCCGATAATGCAGCTACCCTAAGCACTAAAGGGGGCATCTGCTATGATTTCGCCTCCCTTTTTGCGGCAATGGTCAGGAGTCAAGGGATACCCTGCAAATTAGTTAAAGGTTATGCTCAGAATGTTGAAGGTTACCATGCTTGGAATGAAGTTCTGGTAAATGGAAGCTGGATGGTGATTGATACTTCTGTTGATTTGCAGCTCAATACGACGGATATAATGGAGAAAGATGCCGGGGATTACACGAAGGTATACGAGTATTAAAGCTGATTTAACGAATTAATTTTGATAATGAAGAACAAGCTTCAATCTCCAAAATAATATCTCGATAAGCTTCATTTTCATTAAATTCTTGAATTATTCGATTCAAGACAAATTTAACGAGTGGATATTCGGTGTTGTATAAGAGAATCAAAAAGGTGGTTTTATCAATTACCGTCATCATATCCCCTTTTCTTAGGGATTTATAAAGCAGATTTTGAAAATCATTGACAGCTGAATTTTTTAAAGCATTGGATTTATACACATTCTTTCCATTGTCAAACCGGATATAAACCGGACAAACGGCATTCCCGGTTCTTTCAGCTCTTCTTTTTTCGAGAACATAAATGGCGTAGAAAACACTATAATCGCAATGAAAAATTCCCTTGATTTTTTCTTCGTTAAGAAGTGAATTTTGAGGGGGTTTTTTATTGGTTATAATTATTGGCCGGTATTCTGAGTTTAACAGTTGCGCTATTTTCTGCATTTCTGGAGTAGGCTTAATCCCAAACTCTTTTTCAAAGATCCTTACGGTTTCTTCATAATGATGCTTGGCATCTCTTATTTTCCCGATTTTTAATAGATTTTCAATCAACAAAATATGTATTTCCTCTTCATACGGTTCTAAAGTAATGGCTTTTTGACAGATTTGAATGATAGAGTCATAAGATTGTTGATCAGCGTATAGTTTAGCCAAAGCCATTATTATTGTAAGATATAATTTTCGATAGTAAGCTCTTTTGGGAATCACCCAGTCATCATAAATAAGCTCGGGATAGAGCTCGCCGCTATAGAGTTCTAAAGCATTTTGGTAGGGTTCTATTGCGTCTGGGGGATTCTCCTTTTTGAGCAATTCTGCTCGATCCAGTAAAATTTCTAGTTCAATAAAATCAATCCAGATGTTTTGATTGTTTATTTTGTAGCAGCCGTTGCTATATAGAATTGATTGCTGGTTGTTTCCAAACAATGAATCATCGGCCAAAAGTTTTCTTAATCGATAGACCATATTCTGAATAGCATTTTGGGGGTTGTTATACTCGATATCGGGGGAAATACTTTCTAAGATGATTTCTGGGGCTATCCCCTTATTGTGGTAAATTAATAAAAATTTAAAAAGCTTCCATAATTTAAGTTGTTTTTTGGAAATATGATAAGTAGATTTATCTCTCAAAACTAGCTTAAATTGACCTAAAGTATAAATTTTTAATTGGCTATTTGTGATGATGGTATGCATTATTAACCTCCCTAACAAGGAGTGAATAAAGAATATCCTAAAACTCAAACAGGGGGGGTTACCCACACTGGCTTACCCTCCCTAAAAAGGAGCAAATTAAGAATACTCTAATAACCTGCATGTTAAACTGATAAATTCGACAAACAAAGGATTAAACCTCTCTTATGGAATGAGTTAATTATATCAATTTTTATGAATTATTACTAACAATGACTGATCTATGAGTAATATATGGTAATTTTTAAATGTAAAAAATTATATAGATTAATGTATTAAGGGTAAATTCAGACAAAACTTTATAAAATTGAGTGTGATATTTATGCAGAAAAACGATCCAAAAACAATAGATGAAAAAGTTAATAAAGATGAAGAAATAAAAGATAGAACTTTCCTCGTTAAACTTAAATATACTCAGAATCAGAGTATGCAAGGATCTATTCAATGGATTGAAAGAGGGAAAGTGGTTAATTTCCGGAGTATGATGGAATTATTTTCTTTATTAAGCGAGTCTGTAGCAAATATGGAAATAAGGGGCTGGGAGGATGAAAACGGGATACTGACGATCATCAAGAAATAAATGATTTAAATTTTGAAACTTTGAATTTTGGATAAAGTTTTAATTAGGTTTAGAAGGATGCGTTGAAGTGTGTTTTTTAATTGGGCACTTTAAACACGACTGAGCAAGTAGTGCAACCGGCCTTCTCTTTATTGTTAATAAGGAGAGGAGATGACAGTTATGTTAGATAAGAATTTGGAGCTTTTTAATCGAGCCCAAAGAAATTGGGAGAAAAAACAAGCCAGGAAAAGGAAACTGCTTACGACGGCATTAATAGGCACTTTGGCGACGACTAGAGTTTTTATGCCAACCTCAGCTAATGCATCTGAAATTATGGATATGCTGAGTAACGAGATTATCCTAACCGAACAACAAGTAGAAATGATACCAATCTACCTGCATAATCTTGGCAATGACTATAGTTACGATGATGATGATGGTGGATTGTCTGATCCAGTGGTTTGGCATTTTATTCTTAATAATCTGGTGGATAGCAATAAAACCGCTGAATACGAATTGACCGTGGTGTTTGAAAATGAGGGGACTAAAACTGCCTGGACCTACAAAGTCACCGGGAACGGAGCTACACAGCATTTCTACATTGGCACTGATACAGAGGATACTATAGTTGAAGCTTACGTAACAATCCCCGGCGACAAGGCTGATGATCAAACAAAGCTGGTCTTAAGTCATGTTTATGTTGAGGATGACGGAGACGCAGACGCAGACGCCGACGCCGACGCCGACGCCGACGCCGATGCCGATGCCGACGCCGATGCCGACGCAGATGCCGACGCAGATGCCGACGCAGACGCCGACGCAGATGCCGACGCTGATGCAGACGCAGATGCCGATGCCGATGCCGACGCCGACGCCGATGCCGATGCCGATGCCGATGCCGACGCCGATGCCGATGCAGACGCAGACGCCGACGCAGATGCTGATGCCGATGCCGATGCTGATGCCGACGCAGACGCAGACGCAGATGCCGAC
>CAZKWP010000031.1:10759-18032 GCA_964556555.1 uncultured Syntrophomonadaceae bacterium | reverse complement strand
GATTTCAATGGCCCGAGGTTTGGTGGGGTCGCGGTGGATGTAGCCGTTTTGTTCCAATTGGCGCAGGTGAGCATGTACCGTTGAACTGGAACTCAAACCCACGGCCTGGCCGATTTCCCTAACTGAAGGCGGATAGCTTTTGGTTCGGATGTGTTTTTTTATGTAGTCTAAAATATCCTGCTGCCGAGGCGATAAAGTCTTCATATTCGCACTTCCTCACCTTGAAATATTTTCTAAAATTATACCATAAGGAAAGGATAGAGGAAACACTTGTTCTTAAATTGGGGTAAATTTTTTGCCGAAAATCGAAAGACAATTGAAAGCAGCTTCTTATTAGTTTTGTGATCGGGTTATTGCAGGTTTATTACCACATCTGTTCGCTGTCTACGTTGCTTAACGAACGCAGCAAACGCGGAAAAATACCCGGAATTTTGGCTTCTAATTCGGCCAGGATTTCTTTTACTTCTTGTCGTTTGGTATTACCGTTGGCCGGGCAGGGATTGGCAATGATGGGCAGATGCAGGCTGGCTGCCGCTTCGCGGATCGCTGTTTCCGAGATGTAGACCAACGGCCGGATTACTCTGAGGTCGAGCCGGCTGAGGTAGGTATTAGGCTTAAAAGTGGTGATGCGGCCCGCATAAAACATACTCATAAGCAGAGTCTCCACCGCATCGTTGGCGTGGTGGGCCAAGGCCACCTTATTGCAGTTTAATTGTTTGGCCAGGTTGTTTACGGTACCCCGGCGCAGATGAGCACACAGGGCGCAGGGATTCTGGGCCGAACCGTCACTAAAAATGATTTGGCCGATGGTGGTGGATTCCCGGTGCCAGGGTACCCGTAACTCGCTGCAAAGCTGCTGCAGACTGCTGTAATCTGCCCCAAAGCCCAAGTCCACGGTTATGGCCGTTAAGTCAAATTTAACCGGCGCGATCTTTCGCAAACGCGCCAGCAGCCAAAGCATTAGGACGCTGTCTTTGCCGCCGGATAAGCCTACCCCGATTCGGTCCCCGTCCTGGATCATTTGAAAGTCCGCAATGGCCTGACCCAGCTTTTGGTAGAGGGAATTATAGGGGTCCTTCATAAATCTTCCCCTTTCGGTTTGAGCATATGGTCATATCCAATCAAACATGAAACAAACGCTAATTAATTATACCGGCTGGGGTCATTAATACAAACTGTCAACCCGGTCAATAACTGGCTTGTATCCGCAATTTTATTAGAGTACAATGGGCTAAAGCATGGTCCAGCCGGCCAGCTTTAAAATAATTTTAGGGGTGGAGAAATAATTGTTAGCTTGTGGGATTATTGGATTACCCATGGTCGGAAAAACCACTTTTTTTAATTTACTGACGCAAGCCAAAGCGGATATTTCCAACTTTTATTCCGGCAAAACAGAGGCTAATCAGGCCACGGCGCTGATCCCAGATGCCCGGATTGATTTTCTTTCTGATTTATATCGCCCGCGTAAGACCATCTATGCGCAATTGGAGATTATTGACGTGGTGGGACTGGTAAAGGGAGCGAGCCAGGGCCAGGGAGCCGGCAATGCTTTTCTAACCTCTATCCGCAATACGGATGCCTTAATCCATGTGGTGCGCGCTTTTAATAATCCGGAAGTGGCTCATGCCGAGGATACCCTGGATCCCTTAAGGGATATTGAAACCATTAATTTGGAATTGCTACTGGCGGACCTGGAAATGGTGGAAAAACGGATTCAGAAGATCGAGGCTGGCAAGAAAAAAGCTGAGCAGCTTAAGGAATTAGCTATCCTGGAAAAAATCCAGGCGGGTTTAGAGGAGGAACGTTCGATCCATAGTTTGGAGATGGACGATGATGAGCTACTCCAGCTGCGCTCATTTGCTTTTTTGACTGAGAAGCCAATGATTATAGTGGTTAACCTGGACGAGGAGCAACTGAAAAGCGGTGAGTATCCGAAGCAGGCGGAGCTTAGGGCGTACGCACAAGCTAAAAATCTGGTCCTGCTTGAAGTATGTGCCCGCGCCGAGATGGAGATCAGTGAGCTCAGTCCCGAGGACCAACTGATGTTTATGGAGGATCTGGGAATCCGGGAACCGGGCGTGCACCGCCTAGCCCGGGCTGTTTACGAAAGTTTAGGCTTGATCTCTTTCTTAACCGTGGGTGAAGATGAGGTGCGGGCGTGGACCATTGAAAAAGACATCCCCGCAAAAGCAGCTGCCGGCAAAATTCATTCGGACATCGAACGAGGTTTTATCCGGGCTGAGGTGGTTAAGTACCAGGATCTGCACGACTTAGGCTCCATGACCCGGGTTAAAGAAAAAGGTTTGTTCCGTTTAGAGGGCAAGGAATACTTGGTGCAAGACGGCGATATCATTAATTTCCGTTTCAACGTTTAAAGAAGATAGAGGGACGTGTATTTGTGCAAGTAATCATAATTGGCTCCGGGAAAGTAGGTTTTAACCTTGCCCAGATGCTTTCGCTGGAGCAGCACGATGTGGTAGTTATAGAAAAAGATGAGGAGCGCCGGCAGATTATTGGCGAACATCTGGATATTCAGACTGTCGCGGGGAATGGGGCCAGTCCGGCTGTGCTCCTTAATGCGGGAATTCGCACCGCGGATATGTTGATTGCCGTAACCGAGCAGGATGAAATAAACATGGTTTCCTGTATGCTGGCCAAGCAGTTTGGCGTGCAGCGCACCGTGGCCCGAGTGCGTAATCCTGAATATACCGAAGGTTCGCAGGCTGTTTCTTATCCAAAAATAGGGATTGATCTGGTTATCAACCCGGAACAGGTTACAGCCCGCGAAATTGCCAAACTGATTGAAGTGCCAGAGGCTTTAAACGTGGATTACTATGCGGAAGGCCGAATTCAAATGGTGGAATTGAAAATTGGCCATCGGGCTCCCGTGGCGGGGAAAAAACTTAAAGAGCTGAATCTCCCTCAACCGGCTTTGATTGCCTGTATTCTGCGCAATCATAATATGATCGTAGCCGGCGGTGAAGATATGATTATGCAGGGTGATCACGTTTTTGTAATGGTTCGCACCCGCGACAACGCCGTGCTGGAGAAAATAATTGGCAAACAATTAAAGAAGCCTGAGAATATTACCATCTTAGGAGCCGGTCGGATCAGTTATTATCTCACGGAATACCTGCTTAAAAAGAAACTGGCCTCTGTGAAAGTAATCGAAAAAAACCGGCCGGCTGCCAAAGCGTTTGCCCAGCGGATGTCCGAGGCGCTGGTGATCAATGGTGATGGAGCGGACCCCGAATTGCTGATGGAAGAGAATATTCAGGATTCCGATGTGTTTGTAGCCATAACTGCGGATGATAAACTGAACTTACTGGTTTCTCTATTGGCCAAAAATTTAGGGTTAAGCGGACGATAACGCAGGTTAGACGTTCCGACTATGCCAATCTCATGGAACAAGTGGGGATTGACGTAGCGGTCAGTCCCAGGTTATTGACGGCCGAAGCGATTCTGCGCTTCATCCGGCGGGGCAATATTGTGTCGGTCACCCTGCTGGATGGAGATAAAGCGGAGGTGCTTGAAATCATTGTGCCGGAAAAAGCCAAGGTGGTTAATCGTTCCTTAAAACAGATAAAACTGCCGGCTGGAACCCTGGTAGGTGCTATCCGGCGCCAGGAAGAAGTAATCATTCCCAGAGGCAGCGATCTGATCAAGGCGGGGGATCAGGTTATGGTTTTTACCCTGCCGCAGCATATTAGCCTGGTTGAAAAGTATTTTCAGGCTAACGGAGGTAGTTTGACCAAGTGAAATACCCGCTGTTATTCGCCTACCTCGGCCGTTTTTTAGTGCTTATCAGCTTAAGTATGCTCCTGCCGGTGCCCTGGGCCTATTATTACCAGGAGAATCCCTGGCCCCTGATCATATCCAGCCTCATCACCGGAATGGTCGGTTTGCTTCTGGCTGTTTTTTTTAAACCGCAAGAACCGTCCAAAAAGCTGGTGCGTTATCGGGAAGCCTTTGCTTTAGTAACCATAGGCTGGATCTTGGCTTCTGGTTTTGGGTGCCTGCCTTACCTTTTTTCCGGGAGCCTACCTAGTTTTACGGATGCCTTTTTTGAAACCATGTCCGGGTTTACGACTACTGGGGCCAGTGTTTTTACGGATGTTGAGATATTGCCCAAAAGTATTTTGTTTTGGCGCAGTCTGACCAACTGGCTGGGGGGGATGGGGATCATCGTTCTGATTGTGGCCCTGCTGTCCCAGTTAGGTCTAGGGGCAAATCAAATCTTTCAGGCAGAGGCGCCGGGTGCGGTTTCGGAAAAGATTACCCCTCGGGTAGCCAAAACGGCCCGTATCCTTTGGACCACTTATTTAGTAATGACCATTCTGCAGACACTGCTTTTGTGTTTGTCCGGCATGAGTCTTTTTGATGCCTTGTGTCATTCCTTTGCCAGCATGGCGACCGGGGGATTTTCCACCAAGAATTTAAGTGTGGGATATTATAACCCGGTTAGCCAGTGGATAATCTTACTGTTCATGTTCTTGGCCGGCGCCAATTTTGCTCTTTATTTTCAGGCTATTCGCGGCCGGAGCCTTAAGTTTTTTTTGAAAGATCCGGAATTTAAGTTATACAGTCTGGTAATTCTTATCGCATCTTGCTTTATCGCCTGGGAAATCCGGGGACTGTATCCGCTGGGCGAGGCGCTGTTTCGAAACGCTCTTTTCCAAGTAGTTACTGTGCTCACCACTACCGGCTTTGCGACGGTCAATTTTGGCGGATGGAGCCCGACCGCCCAATTAATGTTGTTATTGCTCATGTTTATCGGCGGTTGCAGCGGTTCGACCGCCGGGGCCATTAAAATCGGCCGGCTGCGCATAATATTAGGACAAACGGCTAATGAACTAAAAAGACTAATCCACCCGCGAGGTGTATTTTCGCTGCAGTACGGCAATCGGAGCCTGACGGATGAAGTAGTAGTTAATGTCCTGCAGTTCTTTTTTTTGTATATGTTGATTTTTGCCGCTGCCTCGGTTCTAATTATCCACTTGGGGTCGGACTATTTAACCGCCTTTTCCGGGGTAGCCGCAACCTTAGGGAACGTAGGTCCTGGACTGGGATCCGTAGGACCAGCCGGGAATTATGCGGCTGCGCCGGTTGTAAGTAAATGGATATACAGTTTTTTAATGCTTTTAGGCCGTTTAGAGATTTACACGGTATTGGTGTTAATATCACCGGCTTTTTGGAGAAAATAAGGATTAATCAGTATCCCGCAGAAAATAATTAGGTTATGCTTATTCTAAACCGGGCGGATTATTCATGTTTTATGGTCTGATAATCCTCTAATAAGGAGGAGATTTATTTGCAGCGGCAAAACAGACTGACTTATCTCAAAAAATTAAATTCCCTGGCAGAAATCCGCAACACCCCCGTCTTTATCGTCGGCGGGACTGTCAGGGATCTGCTTTTAGGCCGAGCTATCAGCGACCTGGATATGGTCGTATTTGGTGACGTTTGGCGGCTGGCGGCTGATTTGGCGCGAGCTTATGAAACCTCTTGGTTTATTGTGGATGAGCTGAATCAGACTGCCCGGGTAATTCTGCCGGGTCGCCAGTTCCCGAAGCATTTTGATTTGATTGGGAGCGGCTACCAGGATCTGCAGGAAAATTTGCTTGACCGGGATTTTACGATCAATTCCATGGCCATCCGTTTACTCGATTACCTAAACTTCGTTGAAGGCCGGGATGGAGAATTAACTGACAAAATTATTGATCCGGCGCAAGGCTTGGCGGATTTGCCCCGAAAGATCCTGCGGGTAACCCGAACTTCAGTGTTTGAAAAAGACGCTTTGCGGTTGTTGCGGGCCGTTCGGCTTGCGGCAACCCTGGGCTTTGATTTGACCAGTCAAACTCAGACTTTAATTAAGGAACAGGCCGAGCTGCTGAAGTTGGTTAAGCCGGAGCGGATCCGCGACGAATTGTTTAAAATCCTCGCTGTGGAAAAGGCTTACCCGTGGATTAGGCTCCTGGATGGTTTGACTCTTTTGCCTCAAGTTTTTCCGGAACTAACCCCGCTAAAAGGGGTTGAGCAAAACGAGCACCACGCCCTGGATGTCTGGGGGCACTCTTTGGCGGCCCTGGAAGAATTTGAACTGCGGCCCTGGGAGGATTTATTCAGTCCCGAACGAAAGGCTGTCGTGGAAGCATTTTTGACTGAGGACCTGGTTGACGGCCGGCAGCGCCTGCAACTCCTAAAAATGGCGGCTCTGCTGCATGATATGGGTAAGCCCGCAGTAAAAGCTAAAAAATCGGGCGGTCAGGTTATCTTTTACGGACACGAACAAGCTGGGGCCAGGCAGGCCCGTTTGACTGCGGAGCGCCTTAAACTGGCCAACCGGGAAAAAAGAATCCTAACACTTTTAATAGACCAGCACATGCGGCCGTTTCACCTGTTTCGGGCTAAAAACCATACCGATAAAGCCGAATACCGGCTTTTTACTAAGACCGAGGCTGAAACGGTTTCCGTGCTCCTGTTGTCCCTGGCTGACCGCCAGGCCGGAAGAACTGTTAACCGAACCGAGGAAACGGCTGAGTTTCGCCGCTTTATCCGGCAATTGACCGAAAAATACTACACGGAGTTTTTGCCGGCGCGAAATGAGCGGCTCATTAACGGACGCGAGGTTATGGCTGCTTTTGGATTAAAACCGGGTCCGGCGCTGCGCAAACTGCTGGAGCAGGTAGAGGAAGCACAGGCTATAGGGAGAATCCATTCCCGCGATGAGGCAATTGGCTTGGTGGGAAAAATTTTAAAAAAAAGCCACCTTTTATAGCATAGATAGCTTAGAATATGCGGCCAGGAGGGAATTCCCACCATGTTTTGGGATTTTATAAGCAAGAGATTCGGTAAAAAAGAGACTAAGGCGGATTTGCCTGAACCGGCTGGCTTAACCGACTCCGAGCCACTGCCTTCGACCAACCCCGCTGCAATCTCCCCTGCGGAGCTAAGTTTGTCCGGGTCCGAGTTGACAACCGCCGAGCCGCTGGTGCCCAATTCGCCTGATATTCAGGAAGATAAGAGAACCGAAACACTTAAACTGCCGGCCATCCCGGCTTGGGCCAGTTCCTGGCTGGAACCCACGGAAACCAAGGGGACAAAAAATGAATCTGCTAAACCAGCAAAAGACGGCAGTCCGGAAGATCTGGCCGGCAATCAATCTGCCGAGCCGGCAGCCATGATCAGAGAACTCCCGACAGAAGCATTATCCGAACCGCTGAATGTGGAAGTAAAGGAAATGGTTTTGCGGCAGATTCATAATTCGCGGGCT
>CAZKWP010000031.1:5889-10749 GCA_964556555.1 uncultured Syntrophomonadaceae bacterium | reverse complement strand
TACGGCGCGTTACATGTGCAATACGGAAGACTTGGTGGAAGAGCAAATCCGCAAGGCCATGGAGCGGGGGGACTTCGACAACCTGGAAGGCAAAGGGAAGCCGATCAAGTTTGAAGAGAATCCCTATGAAGATCCGGAACTGCGCCTGTCGTTTAAAATCTTGAAAGATGCCGGTTTCGCGCCTTATTGGATTGAAATGGGCAAACAAATAGACGCCGAAATTGCCGGCTGTCACATGATCTTTGACCGTTTCCTGGAAACCTTGGAGTATCGCAAATCGCGGCTGGGTTACCTCCAAAAGACCCCGGAGTTGGAGGAACGGGTCAAGCAAGTATTAGACACCTGTGCTGACAAGCTGAAAGAGGCTAACAAAAAAATCGAAAACTATAACCTGATCGTTCCAATTGTTTGGATCCAAAGAAAAAAGGTGGATGTCCCGTCGGAAGTGGCTAAGCTCAGACAAAGGTTGAAAGAAATAATGTAAATCCCTGTGAGTGTAAAATACCAGGAATGTAAAACGCAAAACACCAGGAGTGTAAAATACCGAGAATACAAGTGCCAAGAGGCAGGGTATGATACTGATGGGGAAAGAGGAGGCCAGTCCGTGTATATTGGAGCGCATTTAGGCATTTCTAAAGGATTTCGAGCTGCCGCAGCTTCGGCAATCGAGATCGGCGCGAATACTTTTCAGTTTTTTACGCGCAACCCGCGGGGCAGCAAGGCTAAAGCCCTGGACCCCTTAGATCTGGCCAAGGCCGCCGAGTTAAAGGAAACTCATAAGTTCGGGCCGCTGGTCGGGCATGCCCCCTACACGATTAACTTAGCCTCTCCGACCGAGAAGACCCGCGAGTTTGCTGTCATGACCCTGGCGGATGACTTGATCCGCACCCACGCCGTTGGTCCGGCTTATCTGGCGGTACACCCCGGCAGCCATGTCGGAGCCGGCATCGAAGTCGGTCTGACCAGGATTTTAGATGGTTTAAATCAGGTGTTAACCGATACGGAAGGAGCCACGCTCCTGTTGGAAGGAATGGCCGGGGAAGGAACCGAAATCGGCTTTAAATTTGAACAACTGGCCTGGCTGCGGGAGCGGACTAAATACCCGGAACGCATTGGCATCATTCTGGATACTTGTCATCTGTACAGCGCGGGCTACGATATTAAAGGCAATCTGGATCAGGTGCTGGAGGAATTTGATCGGTTAATTGGACTCAAACACCTGAAAGCGTTTCATGTGAACGATACCAATTTTCAATTGGGCAGCCACCGCGACCGGCACGCCAATTTAGGCGAAGGGCTATTGGGACTGGATTTTTTTGCGGAGTTTGTCCAAAATCCCGTAGTGAAAACCCGGATACTGATCCTGGAAACCCCGGGAGATCTGGCTGATTATCAGCGGGAAATCGCCTTTTTAAAAGCCGCAGCCGAACAAGAAGACTCCTAATCCATAATATTTGATCGTTTATATAACAGAATCCGCAAAGGACAAATTGACAAAAATAGCGGGATAATGCAAAATTAATTATAGAGATAAACCGTAACCTATCAAAAGCACTTAATATTCCGAATCCAAAGGGCGATTTTATTGTTGGATGCGAAATTTATTGAGGGCCGGCCGATAGGTTTTTTAGTCAGTTATCCCCGACAATTATTACAATTATTACCGGTCTATTGTTTCAGCCAATAATTTAAGTCAATTATTAACGGCGCAATTGGATTATTTCTCGGTTCCGGGCATGATAAATCTAATAAAGGCTTATTTATAAACCTATGGATTACGGTTTGAAGGTTACGGAGGATCAGTTGGATTACCAGGTGAAACGGGGGCAAAATGGATGGCAGTAACTTTCCAGGATTATTATCAAATATTGGGGGTACCCCGGGAGGCGACGGATAAAGAAATCAAGTCGGCTTACCGGAAACTGGCGCGCAAGTGGCACCCGGACCTGCATCCGGATGCGGAGAAAGAGCAGGCGCAGGAAAAAATTAAGCAGATTAACGAGGCCTATGAGGTTTTGAGTGACCCGGAAAAGCGGGAGAAGTATAACCTGCTCGGGGAAAACTGGCAGGCGGGACAAGATTTTGATCCTTCCCAATACGACGCTTCCCGCATGGGCGGGTTTCGGTTCTATACCTCTGGTGATGTTCCTAAAGGATTTGGCGGCAGCGGTTTCAGTGATTTCTTTGATATGCTGTTCAATAGTCAGAATTTTAGCCGGGCTGAAGGCGGCGGTGCTGGGTATGGTGGTGCGGGGTATAGCGGCGCGGCATATAGCGGTTCGCTGCGTGGGCAGGATGTAGAAAGCGAAATTGAGCTTACGTTAGAAGAGGCTTACCACGGCGTTAATAAAGGGATCCAGTTGTCAAGCGGGGCGCTCTGCAGCCAGTGCAACGGGACCGGGATGCGGGGCCGTGCTTTCTGCTCCCAGTGTGGTGGGACCGGGACGCGTTCCGAGGTTAAAACTTTGGAGGTCAAGATTCCGCCGGGGGTAAACGATGGGAGCCGCATCCGTTTAAAAGGTCAGGGTGGGGAGGGCCTGGGCGGAGGACCCCGGGGCGACCTGTTTTTACGGGTGCACATCCGGCCCCACGCAAAATTTACCCGTAAGGGGGCGGACCTCGAGACGGAAATAACCCTGCTGCCGGAACAGGCGGCTTTGGGGGATAAGGTTACGGTACCTACCCTGGACGGGCCGGTCAGCATGACAGTACCGCCAGGCAGCAACACCGGCAATAGGCTGCGGCTGCGGGGGAAAGGGATGCCGCAAAAAGGCAAAACTGAACGCGGCGATCAATACGTACGCCTGGCAATCAGCCTCCCCACCCCTTTGAGCGAAGCGGAAAAAGCCCTGTACCAGCAAATAAAAGATCTTAAAAAAGGCAGATGATGAACATGACGATCGTGCGGATTTATTATCGGAAAAGACGCGAAGAAAGACTGGCCATCAGCCAGCTGGATATCCAGCCGGAACTGCTGCAATTGTACCACGAAACAGGGATTATCGAGATCAATGAAGGCTATATCCAAGCTGACCAACTGCGCAGGCTGCAGAAGGCGATTCGCTTGAATACGGCCCTGGAGGTCAATCTGTCCGGGACCGCCATAATTTTAGATCTCTTAGATAAGCTAGAAAAGCTGCAGGCAGAAAACGCTTTACTAAAGAGAAGAGGTGAACCAAAGTGGAACTAAAGGGTTTTACCACCAAAATGGCGGAAGCCATTAACGCGGCACAACAACTGGCTGCGGAAAAATACCATCAGGAAGTAACCACCAAGCACTTGTTAGCCGCGCTTTTAAAACAGGAAGGGGGGCAGACTCTTCGCTATATTAACTTAGCCGGGGCCAATCAGCAAATCATCCAGCAAAGAATTGAGGAACTGCTGCAAAAAATCCCCGCGGTCTACGGCTATACCGGTTCGCTGCGGTTGAGCACGGTTTTGTCCCGGGTTCTGGCGCAAGCCGAAAAAGAAGCCAAAGTACTGAAGGATGAGTACATCAGTGTTGAACACTTCTTGCTGGCGGTAATCGAAGAAGGGGAGCCAGAACTGAAGAATCTGTTCCAAACTGCCGGGTTTAACCGGACTACGTTGCTTAACGCCTTGCGCAATGTTCGGGGCTCCCAGCGGGTGACGAGTGAAAATCCGGAGGAAACCTACGAAGCCTTGGAACGCTTTGGCCGTGACCTGACCAGTCTGGCCAGCCAAGGGAAACTCGACCCGGTAATCGGTCGGGATGACGAGATCCGGCGGGTAATGGAAATCCTCTCCCGTCGCACCAAAAACAACCCGGTTTTGATTGGCGAACCGGGTGTAGGGAAAACCGCTATCGTGGAGGGTTTAGCCCGGCGAATCGTGGCCGGCGATGTGCCCGAGGGCTTAAAAAACAAGCAGGTTATTGCCCTGGATATGGGCGCTTTGGTGGCTGGGGCCAAATACCGGGGCGAATTTGAGGAGCGCTTAAAGCCGTTTTAAAAGAGGTGCAGCAAGCAGAGGGCCAGATAATCCTGTTTATTGATGAACTGCACACCGTGGTCGGGGCCGGGGCGGCCGAAGGTGCCATGGATGCCAGCAACCTGCTCAAGCCGATGCTGGCCCGCGGCGAACTGCGCGCCATTGGGGCGACCACCCTGGATGAATACCGTAAGCATATTGAAAAGGATGCGGCACTGGAAAGACGCTTCCAACCGATTATGGTAAACCAGCCTTCGGTCGAATACGCTATCTCGATTTTGCGTGGTCTAAAAGAACGCTACGAGGTGCACCACGGGGTGCGGATTCAGGATGCGGCTCTGGTTGCAGCAGCCGTGCTCTCGGATCGATATATCTCGGACCGGTTTTTGCCTGACAAAGCGATCGACTTAATGGATGAAGCGGCGGCCCACCTGCGGACCGAAATTGACAGCATGCCCACCGCCTTAGATGAGATTACCCGGCGAATCATGCAGCTGGAGATTGAAGAGGCTGCCTTGAAAAAAGAAAAAGACGCGGCTTCGCAGGAAAGACTCCGCATTCTCCAAAAAGAACTGGCCGATTTAAAGAGCGAAGCAGACGGTCTGAAAGCGCAATGGCAAAAAGAAAAAGAGACCATTTCCCGGGTGCGGGAGATCAAACGGGAAATTGAAGAAGTCCGTACCGAGATCGAACGTGCCGAAAGAGAATACGATTTAAACCGGATGGCGGAACTGAAATACGGCCGGCTTGCTGATTTGGAGAGAAGACTCAAAGCGGAAGAGGCAGAACTGGCCGGCAATCAGGACAACCAAGGGTACAATATGCTCCTGAAAGAGGAAGTAGACGAAGAGGATATCGCCAAGGTGGTCAACCGGTGGACCGGGATCCCGGTCAGTAAACTGATTGAGG
>CAZKWP010000031.1:4767-5879 GCA_964556555.1 uncultured Syntrophomonadaceae bacterium | reverse complement strand
TGAAAAGGAGAAACTGGCTCATTTGGAGGAAATCCTGCACGAGCGGGTCATTGGCCAGGATGAGGCCGTAGCCGCTGTAGCAGATGCCGTAATCAGGGCTCGCAGCGGTTTGAAAGATCCCAACCGGCCGGTGGGCAGCTTCATCTTTTTAGGTCCCACCGGGGTAGGTAAAACAGAACTGAGCCGGGCACTGGCCGAAGCGCTCTTTGATGATGAGCGCAACATTGTGCGCCTGGATATGTCAGAATACATGGAAAAACACACGGTTGCCCGTTTAATCGGCGCCCCGCCCGGATATGTCGGCTACGACGAGGGGGGGCAGCTGACCGAAGCGATCCGGCGCAAACCCTACTGTGTAATCCTGTTTGATGAAATTGAAAAAGCGCATGCCGATGTATTTAATGTTCTGTTACAGCTTTTGGATGATGGCCGGCTGACCGATGGCAAAGGTCGGACCGTAAACTTCAGGAACACGATTGTCATCATGACCTCGAATATCGGGAGTCAGGAAATCCTCGACTTCCAGACCCACGGGGGCAGCTTTGACGAGATGAAAAAGGGCGTCTTAAAGCTACTGCGGCAGCACTTTAAACCGGAGTTCTTAAACCGCATCGATGAGACCATCGTTTTCCACGCCTTAGAGAGCGAACAGCTGCAGCAGATAACCGTGCTCCTGCTGAAAAAGCTGGCCGCCCGGTTGCAGGACACCCTGCAGATCGGCTTAAATTGGGATCAGGAGGCGCTTGACTATCTGGTCACCGAGGGTTATGACCCGGCTTACGGGGCCAGACCCTTAAAACGGGTGCTGCAGCAGCTGGTGGAAACCCGCTTGTCCCGGATGATCGTCAAAGGCGAACTAAAGCCAGGCGATGTCGTCAACCTAAAGGCAGCGGACGGGGAATTAGGACTGACCGTAACCTCCGAGACGGAAAACGCATCGAATCGGATTGAATGAGCAGTTGAATGATTGATATCGATTTTCCATCCGCCCAGTAGGTCCCGCTCAGTACGTCAGACTCATGCCTTACGCCCGGTCGGGTTGCCCGGTTTGCATAGTTGCCGGCTGTTCAGGTTAATCTATGTTTATCAACCATAATTAAGTGTTGCCGGCT
>CAZKWP010000031.1:0-4757 GCA_964556555.1 uncultured Syntrophomonadaceae bacterium | reverse complement strand
GCGAGCACCATGGATTTAATGCGCCGGGAACCAATGCGCGAAATGTCGAATTTTAAACGGCAGCTGGATCGTTTCTTTGATTTTGATTTCATCAGAGAAGCGGGTCGTGAATTTTTTCGTTCCGAGCCACGGGTAGATATCTATCAAACCGATACTGAGGTGATTGCCCACGCGGAACTGCCGGGGATAACCAAAGAGGACGTGGAAATCATTGCGGATGAAGATTCTTTAATCATTAGGGGTGAAATGCGCCGGGAAACTGAGCAAGGCGAAGATGACTATTTTCACCGGGAACGGTATTACGGCAGTTTCCACCGGACTTTGCCCTTGCCGGCAGAAATTATTCCCGAAGAAACTAAAGCGCTGTTTACCAATGGGGTTTTGGAGGTTCGGATGACTAAATCCGAGCCGACCAGAAGCCGCGGGATAAGAGTCGAAATAAACTAAGCTGGCTAAGCCTAGCTTAATTAAACTAAAGTGATCGGAATTTAAGCTATATATTGCCTATACCATAGTGTTGTTAAACAAGGACCACTTTAACCCTAAAATTAATTCCCTTTGTCCCCTGAGGGGACAAAGGGAATTAATTTTAGATGCTGATTTTTCTATTTTCCCTTTTCCAATTTGCAGAAGAACAAGGCAGCTGATTAATTATATGCATGACGCATTTATTTCGTGCCGTCAGAAGTAGCCGATTAATTTTTCATCTTTCTAAAATCTGAAAACCGATTTTGAACTTTTTGATGTCTTTGTGAATTAAATTTTTTGTCCACTCAGTGGACAACAGATTTTATCGTTATAAAATAATAATCAAAATAAATATCCAGAAAAGGATATCCGTATATAATGGCGAATTATAGACTAAGCTTGTCAACATTTAAAAGACACTATTTAAGCTAGCTCAATAATAAGCGCTTACAATAAGCATTTATCAACTGTTCTGCTGTACTTTATCATGCTGCAATACTAACAAACGCTGCACTTATTAATACTGCGCTTCATTAACTTACCTTTCCGCGCCTGATCCTAGGAAAATATCAAGAACAAGAAAAACCTATTGCAATTGAAACAGGTAAAATAGTGATTATTGTCAACTGAAACGAAAGGCGTTGGTGACTACTCCCGCAATTCTCTTCTGGGCTTCCCCCAAAATGCATCAAGCTCCTTAATTAACCGGTTGATTTTATGATTTAACTGAGGAGGAATTAAGATGAACGAGCTTAATCCGCAAATTAAAGCAACCTTGCTCAAACAATGGGGAAAACGAATCAGTTTCGATGAAGTGGAACGAAAGATTTATGCCCGCGACATGGGCGTAATGCCCTCCATGGTCAAACCTTTGGTCGGCAGTCCGGTTCCCGGGGGGATTGTGCAGCCGATCTCGGAAGCAGAGTTAGCCGAACTGGTACAGTTCGCTAAAGCCGAAAACATAAAATTAACGCCCAGGGGCAAAGCTACCTCGGGTTACGGCGGGGTTTTGCCGATTAAGGGAGGACTGGTGGTTGAGTTTAACCGCCTGAAAAAAATCATCGAGATTAACCCGGAAGAACGCTGGGCCCGGGTTGAGGCTGGGGTCGTTTGGAACGAACTTGAATACCACCTTAACCAAAAAGGCTTAACCTTGGCCTTATACCCGACCAGTGCCCCGTCTTCAACCGTAGGCGGCTGGTTGGCTCAAGGTGGAGCCGGCATCGGCAGCTTCGAATTCGGATATTTTATCGATAACGTATTATCGGCGCGCGTAGTGCAGCCGGATGGACAGATTCGGGAATTTAAAGGTCGGGAACTGGAACTCATCAGTGAAGCGAATGGGATAACCGGGCTGATCAGCCAAGTCGTAATCAGGGTAAAACCGCTTAAACCGATGCACAACGCGGCAATTGCCTTCGAAACCCCGGAAAACATGGCGGCTTTTATTGAGGGGCTGTACCACCGCAAAGTAATGCTCTGGTCAGTTAGTTTCATTAACCCGGAAGCTGCCCGGATGAAAAATCAGCTGCCGCCGCACTTGCACCACGGCCGGCCAGTGGAGGACCACCACCGGGTTGTTCTCCCAGAAAAGTATATAGTATTACTGGCTTGCACCGCAGATCGCTGCGACTTGATCAGCCAGGAAGTTTTGGAACTGGCGGAAATGCACCGCGGCGAGATGTTGTCGGAAGAAATTGCGGTGCACGAATGGTCAGCCCGCTTCGAACCGATGCGGGCGAAAAGAATCGCGCCTTCCTTAATCCCGAGTGAAGTAGTGGTTCCTGTGGAAAACCTGGCCGCGATCATTAAAGAAACCAGCAGTGAAATAAAACACCGCTTTATTTTGGAAGGGTTTGCCACCAACCGTCGGGAACTGGTTCTTTTGGGTTTTATCCCGCACGATGAACGAAAGCTTAATTTTAATCTGGCCTTCGGGCTCTCTTTAACCGCGTTGAAAACAGCGCAAAAAATGGGCGGCCGGCCGTACGCCACGGGATTGTACTTCACCAGTTTCGCCAATCAGGTAATTGGCAGCGACCGGGTAGAAAAAATTGAGCAGTTTAAAAAAGAGTATGACCCCAACCAGATCTTAAATCCGGGGAAAGTGCTGGACAGCGGTCTAGTAGCCGGCGGCCTCAAACTGGCCGGGACGTTTGAACCCCTGATCCGAATTTTTGGTAACTGGGCCAAGACTAAAGAGCCGGGCGAAGTCTTTCAGCCGAGAAGCGGCATTCCCGGGGACATAGCCTGGTATGCGTATGCCTGTTCCCAGTGCGGCTATTGTATTGATCACTGTGACCAGTATTACGGCCGGGGATGGGAATCGCAATCGCCCCGCGGCAAATGGACTTTCTTAAAAATGCTGATGGAAGGGGAAGTTGAATGGACGCAAAAGGCGGCCGACACCTTCCTATCCTGTACCACTTGCGAATTGTGCAACCGCACCTGCCAACTGGATTTGCCCAACGAGTCTTCCTGGCTTAAACTGCGGGGAATGTTGGTGGACGAAATGGGCTACCATACGTTCCCGCCGTTTGAGATTATGGTCAACACCATGCGGCAGCAGGGGAATATCTGGGGCGGCTATGCCCGGGACCGGGACGGCTGGCTGACGGACGAGATCAAATCCTACCTTAAACCAAAAGGGGAGGGCGCGGAGTATGCCTTTTTCCCAGGGTGCACTTCTTCCTTTGTGGAAGAGGATGTAGCCCAAGCCACAGCCAAAATTTTACAAGCTGCGGGCGTCGAGTATACCTACATCGGCAAAGAGGAGCAGTGCTGCGGCATTCCGATGCTGGTGGCCGGACGCTGGGAAGTATTTAACGAAATTGCCGCCAAAAATATCGCGAACATGAAGCAGACCGGCGCCACCAAAATCATCACCACTTGCCCGGCATGCTGGCTGGTCTGGCAGATCTACTACCGGCACTGGGCCGAAGATAATGGAGTGGAATATCCTTTTGAAGCCATGCATTATGCGGATGTTTTGGCGGAAAAAATTGAGGCTGGGGAATTCAAGCTGCCCAATGACGTGGGACGCAAAGCGACCTACCATGATCCCTGCCACATGGGCCGGGCCGGGGTGCGCTATGAAGGGCCGCGCATTTTGATCAACGCCATTCCCGGAACCAACTTCCGGGAAATGCGGTTTAACAAGGAATATGCCCACTGCTGCGGCGCGGTATTGAGCCTAGTCGCAGATCCGGATATTGCGGAGGATCTGGGGGCGATAAGGCTGCAGGAAGCGCTGGACGTAGGCGCGGATACGTTAATCACCGCTTGCCCCTGCTGTCGGGTACAGCTTAAGCGTTCCCGCGACCTGAGAAACCTGCCGCTGGAAATTAAAGATCTGGCCACGTTGGCTGCGGAATCTATGGGTTTCGCGATTCCAGAGTCGAATGCGGTGATTGACGAAAAGTGGGGCGTCTTCGAACAGATGATCCGGATGATGACCCCCTGGGGCATGGCGGATCTGATGGCTGAAATGATCCCCGATATGATTGAAGCCATGCCGGAGATGTATAAGGGAATGATGGGGATGGTAACCAAATCACCGGATATTTTCAAAGAACCGATGATTACCATGATGGGCGGCGTCATGCCAGCGCTTTTCCCCAAACTGCTCCCCGAAATGATGCCAAAAATCATGCCTAAAATGTTAGACATGGTCGCGGAAAAAATCGTGATGCCTGATTACCTGAAAGAGCAGATGCCCGACTTAATGCCTAAAACCATGGAAGTATTGATGCCCAAAATGCTAAATGAGATTATCCCTTACTTCATGCCCAAGATGCAGGAATACTTGCGGAAAAACGGCAAGGTAGCGGGTTAATGATTAACGGGTTCTGATTATGGGCGTGAGGATCACTATATCTTCACGCTTTCCCGTTGGTTAAATCGGTTGAGGGACGGAGAAACTAAGGGGGAACCGGAAATGCCCGTGCTGGTAACCTACCACGAAGATTTTAGCGTATATGGCTACCCGTATTTAAAGTATCGAATTAAACCGGCTTTTCAAGCTTTACAAGGCCTGATCCAGGAAGGACTGGTTCGACTCTGGCAGCCGGAAGTAACTGACGAAATCAGTCAACTAGCTGACGACCTGCATCACGTCCTGCACATAAAGGACGTCAAGGATTCGGGATACTATGCGGTATCGGTGTTGTCCCTGGCCGGGGTAGTGCAAGCCGCGGAACAACTGGCTGACGGTAAGTACCGCAGTGGTTTTGCCTTCGTGGGCGCGGCTGGACATCATGCCAGTCCTTTCGGATTTTGGGGTTTCTGTT
>CAZKWP010000030.1:0-18093 GCA_964556555.1 uncultured Syntrophomonadaceae bacterium | reverse complement strand
TTGCTTCACTTATCATTTCGACAAAATTCGGGAGGGGACTGTCCCCAGGAAGGAAGGGCAATGGGCAACTCGATAAATATAGACGAAGCTCGGGAGGGGACTGCCCCCCGCCGGATCAAGGTTACGGCGGTGTTTGGCACCCGGCCCGAAGCGATAAAGATGGCACCAGTGGTCAAGGAACTGCAAAAGTTTCCGGAGGTTATCGAAACGCGGGTGGCGGTTACGGCGCAGCACCGCGAGATGCTGGATCAGGTGCTCGACCTTTTTCAGATTGTCCCGGACTATGATTTAAATATTATGAAAGACCGACAGACTTTGTTTGATATTACTACCCAGGCCTTGAACGGGCTGGGGCAGATTTTTGCGGAGGATCGGCCGGACCTGGTGCTGGTGCATGGCGATACGACTACCACCTTTGCCGGGAGTCTGGCTGCTTTTTACCAGCAGATTCCGGTTGGGCACGTGGAAGCGGGGCTGCGCACGCATAACCGCTATTCGCCGTATCCGGAGGAGATGAACCGGCATCTTACCGGGGTGCTGAGCGAGCTGCATTTCGCCCCGACTGCCACTTCGCGCGACAACCTGCTGCGGGAAGGGGTGGCCCCAGAAAAGATTTTTATTACCGGAAATACGGTAATCGACGCTTTGTTGGCCACGGTGCGGCCGGATTACGTTTTTGACGGGGATCTGGCCCGGATTTTAGAGAGTGGGCTGGCTAATGGATTGGCTGGCGGATTGGAAGTTGGGCAGTCTAATGGGCTGACTGGCGGGCTGGCTAATGGCGACCAGCCTTCAGCGGGAACGGGAGCCGCGGCTGGGCCTGGTCAGAAGGGCCGGCTGCTGCTGGTAACCACCCACCGGCGCGAAAACTTAGGGGACCCGCTGCGCGAGGTGTATTTAGCCTTCCGCGACCTGCTGGAGGTTTTTGCGGATATTCAGATCGTTTTTCCGGTGCACAAAAATCCACGGGTGCGCGAGGTGGTGGAACAGGTTTTGGGCGGTTTGGACCGGGTGCACCTGGTGGAGCCGATGGATTACCAGCCGTTCACCAATTTGATGAATCACGCGGCCTTGGTGCTGACCGATTCGGGCGGGATGCAGGAAGAGGCGCCAGCCCTGGGCAAACCGGTGTTGGTGCTGCGGGATACGACGGAGCGGCCGGAAGCGGTCGACGCCGGGACCGTAAAACTGGTGGGCACCAACCGGGAAGCGGTCTTTCAGACAGCCCGGGAACTTTTGGCGGATGAGCAAGCTTACGCGCGAATGGCTCAGGCGGCCAATCCTTACGGGGACGGCCAGGCAGCACGGCGGACGGTTTTGGCGATTCGCCGGCATTTTGGCCTGACGGATGAGCCTTGGGTGGGCTTTGGCGAGTAGGGCGAGTAGACAAGGCAGCTAAGAGAAGGACGGAGGAAATTCAACGAAATTCGGGCGGGAACCGTCCCCCTGCTTCGTCCCCTCTTTTGTCTCCCTTTTGAATTTTTCAACCGTTAAGCAGTCATAATAACAGCGAGGCATTTTTTACGGGGAGGCTCGCGGTTATTATGGAATGGTTTTGGATGAGCACTTGGAAAACGGTGCTGGCTTTTTTTGTGGTCCTGGTTTACGCACGCCTTTTGGGTAAGGAGCAGATCGGTCAGCTGACCTTCTACGACTATGTAACCGGTATCACCTTCGGCAACATGGCTGGGGCTCTGGCGCTGTCCCGCGGGGATGAAGCCCCCCACATCTTCTGGGTGCTGACCCTCTTTGTGGGGATTGCCTTCAGCATGGGTTACATCACCTTAAAAAGCCGTCCCCTGCGCAAAATTATCGAAGGGGAACCGGTCATCGTTATTCACAACGGGAAGATCCTGGAAAAAAGCATGGGCAAGATGCGGTACAATCTGGAAAATTTGATGACCCAACTGCGGGACAAAGGGATTTTTAATCCGGCGGATGTAGAGTTCGCGATTATGGAGACGAATGGCGCTTTGAGTGTGCTGCCTAAGTCGCAGAAGCGGCCGGTAACCCCGGCTGACCTGCAGATCCCGACGCAGTATGAGGGGCTGCCTTCGGAAATCATCGTCAAGGGGAAAGTGGTTTATCCCAACCTGGAACAAAACAATTTAGACGAGCAGTGGCTGATTGCCGAGTTAAACCGGCGCGGCTTAAACGATCCCAGCGAGGTTTTTTACGCCAACCTGGACAATCAAGGGGAACTGTTTATCGATTTTTGGGACGATTACCTGCAAAACCCGGTGGATGTTCAAGACCACAGAAGCAAAGGATAGCGCCAGGCGGAAGGCTTAAAGCGGGAAGGCGCGCGGCGTTTTGTCTGAGGATTTTATTTATTTAATCCATATTTAAGATTAATTCTATCGGCGACCCAAGGGTCAAGTTTTTACTCAGCTCCAAGTTTTTAGGAAAGAAGGGGGCACCAACGGTTACAATTCAAGGCTGCTGGTTATACTGGAGGCATGGGGTTATTCGGTCAGGGAATAACTTATCGATTGATCAGTCAGGGAGCGATAGTATGAGCAGACCAAAAACAGCTGCCCGATCCGATACGCTGGTGTTTCGGCGGAGGCCGGGCGCAGGCTCAAACAGTATTTTTACTTTGTTTTGTCGGGCAGCGGAAAAAATTATTTCCGAAAAGTCGGCCAAGTCGGCTTCCGTTAAAAACCGGTAACGGCAGCAGTGTCAGTACCCCGAATTTCTATGAAAATCCGGGGCTATTTTTTTGGAGATTTATTGCAGAATCTATTTATGCAAAATTCTTTTCTTTGACGTTGCCCGCCATTCAAGGTAAAATTTACTAAATAGCACAAATATCCTAAAGGGCATAATTCATTTTGTCTGCTAAATATTAATATAGAGTTTGCTGGATACAGTTGTTGTAAAGGGTTTGTTAAATACAGTTCTATATAGAGTTTACAGTTTGCTGGTTTTTAAAACGGAGTTTGGGTTGAGGAGGAGAAGAGGCCGTGAGTCAAATTAAATTCGGTACGGACGGTTGGCGGGATTTGGTGGCGGATGCTTTTACCTTTGATAATGTCCGCAAGGTTGCGCAGGCCATTGCCGATTACGTTAATCACCATCAACTGGGTTCCCGCGGCGTGGTGGTCGGGTACGATAACCGTTTTCTGGGGGAACGGTTTGCCGCTGCTGTGTCTGAAGTGCTGCTGGGCAACGAGATCGGAGTTTATCTGCTGCCACAGGGGACGCCTACCCCGGTGACTGCGTTTATGATTAAGCATTTACAGGCGGCCGGGGCGGTAATGCTCACGGCCAGCCATAATCCGCCTGAGTATAATGGAATCAAGTTTATTCCCGAGTACGCCGGGCCAGCCTTGCCGGCGATTACGGATGAGATTGAGCGTTATCTGAATGCGCGGACGCACGATAGCGCGGAGATTGCGGCTGGGGCGCCCAATGCGCCGGTGTGCCGCATGTCGCTGGAAAAAGGGCGTCAGCTAGGGAAGCTGCAGGAGGTTCAGCCCAAGGCGGCTTATCTGGAGCATCTGCGCTCTGTAATCGATGTGGAAGGGATCCGTAAAGGTTCCCTGAAGGTGGTCATTGATACGATGTACGGCTGCGGCATGGGTTATCTGGAGGATTTCCTGCGCTTAGCCGGGTGTCAGGTGCAGGCCCTCCACTGTTGCCGGGATCCGCTTTTTGGGGGGATCGTGCCGGAGCCGATGGGCAAATGGCTGACGGAGCTTAAGGATGAGGTGCTGAAAAACCAGGCGGATTTGGGCCTGGCCATGGACGGTGACGCCGACCGCTTTGGGGTGATTGACCGGGAAGGCAATTATTTATCGGCGAATCAGGTGTTATACCTGCTCTTAAATTACCTGCTGCACTCCCGGGAGTACCGGGGGCCGATTGCCCGAACCGTAGCTACGACCCACATGCTGGACCGGATTGCCGCACGTTATGGCTTGGCGGTGGAGGAAACCGCGGTTGGTTTTAAGTACATCGGGCAGGCGATCCTGGAGCGGGGCGCAATGCTTGGCGGCGAGGAGAGCGGCGGTTTGAGCATTCACGGGCACATCCCGGAAAAAGACGGCATCTTAGCTACCGCTTTGATGGCGGAGATGATCGCGGTCACCGGGAAGGACCCCCGTCAGCTGATCGAGGAAACGGCCGCGGAGTACGGTATGTTGGTTAACGAGCGGATCGATCTGCATTCCACGCCCGAAGAAAAACAGCGGGTGCTGGAAATGCTCGCCAAATTTACGCCGGAGGAAGTCGGCGGGTTTAAGGTGGTCGACCGGATTACCCACGATGGGATCAAACTGCTGCTGGAGGGCGGCAACTGGCTGCTGGTCAGGGCTTCGGGCACGGAGCCGATGTTTCGGTTGTACGTGGAGGCCAACGATGTGGAGAGCATGCGCCGGATTCAGGAGGGCGCCCGCCAGCTGTTGGCGCTGTAGGAACTGTATCGGTTAGTTATGTGGGGCAACCATATTATTATACTTGAGTAAAATTTAAAAAATTGACCACAATTTGATTAATTAGTGGTCTTTTTTATACCAATGTCGAAAAATGTGTTAAAATGTTAGTAAGAAAAAATTTAATATAAGGAAAATTACTATAAATTCGTTAGCGTAACCCCCCGAATCCTTCCCAGCATACATTGTAGGGAGATTTATCTCCGGGGAGGGATTCGGATGAGTTGGCTGGTCTGGGGAATAGTCTTGACTTGGTTCTTGGTCGTGGCTGGAGGTCTGCTGCTAAGGGGTTTACGGAATTGGAACAGGAGTTGGAACTGGAATGGGGGGGGGTTGCGGCAGCCGGTTCGACCTTCCGCAACGATCCTTTTAGTCGTCCGCAATCAGGAGCAGATAATTGAAGGGGTAATTCGGCAGCTGCGCTGGTTGAACCATCGGCTTCCAGGCAGTTTTGATTTGATTGTGGTAGACAATGCATCCTATGATCGCACGGTCTTCATCTTGGAGCGTCTGTGGCGACGAAAGAGGGATTTTAGCTATTATCATTTGGATTCGGTTTTAGATCCGAGCGCGTTGGCCGGGGCGCACCCGTGGCCTTTTCTGCCGGAACAGCCGGGCTTCTACCAGCTGGATTTGCAGGGGGAGGCTGGTCCCCGCCAGTTTAAGGAGCTTAAGCAACGAGTCCGGCACATCCTGAGCGCGTCTTAATTTTGGATTAATATGCGCAATTGTTAAATAATAAAATGTTGAAGATTAAATATTAAAGAGTAAAGATTAAAATGCGGCGTTCCGTTTGAATAGAAAAGCTATTTATGGAAATCAATAGGAGATAAAGACATGAAGTTACACATCAAGTCTAAATTTTTCAAAAATTTTATTCGAAAAGGTCTATTCTAAGCAGGAATGCATGAAGGCTATGTTGAAATATTCATACAACTGCCTTATATTTAAATTATTCCGTTTTGACAAATATTGTAGCTGTTGTTTTTAATAGTGTGAAGGGAGAATTATTTTGAGCGAACTCGAAGTTCTCTTAGGAAAAACCAGACTCCTAAATCAGTTGGTACAGCGTCAAACCGAAAAACCTACCGATTTCAGTGAATTAGCTTTTACGTTATCTAATCTTACGGAAAGCAACGTCTACGTTATCGGGGGAAAAGGGGAGATCATGGGAAGCTATGAATATCCCGGGTTGAATAAACCAATGGTGGGGTCCAGGATTCTGGATGAGAATCTTTTGACTGAAGAATATTTGGAGTGGTTATCCAGCTTTTTTGAGACCGGCGTTGGCTGTCGGGTTTCTCCGGATACCTTGCTGACGATTATTCCGGTGTACGGGGGATTAAAACGCCTCGGGACGCTGGTGCTGGCTAAGTCAGAGGAATGCTCGACGCAGGAGCTGATCTTGGCTGAGGTCGGCGCGACGGTAATTGGGCTGGAGATTCTGCGCGGTCAGTCGGAACAGGCTGAAAGGCTGAACCGGAAGAAAGAAGCGGTGCAGCAAGCAATTGCTGTTTTGTCCTACTCCGAAATCGAAGCGGTGAAGTATATTTTTAAAGAGTTGGATGGCGATGAGGGATTTGTGGTGGCTATTCGGCTCGCGGACAAGTATATGCTGACCCGTTCGGTGATCGTAAACGCCCTGCGCAAACTGGAAAGCGCCGGGGTTATTCAGGCGCGTTCTCTGGGAATGAAGGGCACTTACATCAAGGTGATGAACGAACTGTTGCACGAACAATTAGCTAAAATGGGATAAGGATAAACCGGCCGCCGATTAGTTGAAGAAGTCGAACCTAAAAACCAAGCCGAGCTGAGCTGAAGCTGGCATCGCATCGGTAGCCCGGGAAAGCGCTGAACCTTTAACCGTGGTTTTTGCTGCTGAGACCAAGACTCCGCCTTTTTAAAGGGTGGAGTTTATTTGTTTTGGGGAGTTATTTGTTTTGGAGCTGTATTTGTTTGGGGGTTGCGCAAAGTTATGGGCTGGGATAGGAAAGCCTCTAACGATAGTCGACAAAAATCGGGGGGGTTCGAGAAAAAACGGGAGGGGACTGTCCCCATATTTTCGTTTTCGGTTTACCTGGCCTGGAATTTGACCCATTATCGGCTTTTTCTCTGTCCGCCATTTTTCCTCGATTCAATATTCTGTCGGAGTGGGGCGGGGTGGGGGCTGGATTCGGTTTGGACTCAGCTGGCAGCGTTGACTCCGCCTTTGCCTTTGGGACTGGCTGATTATGTTTTGCATTACATAACTGGCGAGTGCGAAAATCAACCGTTGGGGACTGAGCTGAGCGCGGCGGTTAAGCAAGTGCCGCCGGGGATTAAGGCCAGCGGTTGGCGTTATTTAGGCTGGTGGCTGCGGCGTTGGCGGCCGGGGACGGGAGAGGCGGGAGCAGGAGAGAACGCAGCTGGTTCCGCCGGACCGGGACAAATGTCGCCCGCAGTGGAGCGTTTACTGCGGGAACGCAGACAGTTGGCGCGGCAGGTTTTGCTCAGTTTGGAGGCGAAAGCGCTGCCGCCCGGGTTAATACTGGAGGCGGAGGGTTTTCTGCGGCAGTTAGGCCCTGTCAAGTTTTTGGCTGGAGAGCCGGAGACGGCAGGCCCCCTGAACTTAGGGGACTCGGCTGATGCGCTGAAGGATGCGGCAGAACCGGCGTCGCCGTCGAATTCAACGAACTCTATCCCCATTTGCTCGTCTTCGGTTACCTTGGCCAACTCAATGGACTCGGCGACCGGGTTGGAAGCGGAGTTGGAATTGGAGTTGCTTTGGTTAGAACGGTTTTTGGCCGGACGGGCTTTGCTGCCCAAAGAAGTTCAAACCTTGCTGGCGGAAAACCAGGATCAGCTGCCAGCAGCGCTGCGGGACAGCGGTTATCGTTTTAGGAACGGGGATACGAGGGAAGCGTCAACCGGGCCGGGAGGGTCGGGCGCGTCGGGCGCGGGAGTTTGGGTCCCCGCCAGGATCCAAGCGGCTTTTCAGGTTTTAGCACTGCAGGGGCGGGCTCTGCTGCGGCCGGCGGTTGGCCGGGATTTGCGGGGACAGTCTCTCTGTTACCGCTGCGGTCAGTCGGATCAATTGAAATCGGCAGTTTGCGGGCATTGCGGCCGGCAGGCTTGTTACTATTGTGAGTCGTGCAATAGCCTGGGACTGGCGCGGGAGTGTTTGCCCCTGTATCTGGTGCCCGGGGTAAAGCCAGCCAGCGGCAAGCCTGGCCCAGCAGACCAGGAAACAGAAAGGGAGGCAGCGGCAGAGTTTCCCGCCGCAAAAACCGGAAATCCCCTCGTGGCGAACGAAGCTGAGCTTGACCCTGGCCAAGTCTTTAAGTCGAAGCCGGTCCCGGTCCAGCTCGACTTTCCGCTTACCCCGGCGCAGCAGCGGGCGGCGGAGAAGGTGCGGCAATTTGCGGCCGCCTCCCCGCTGAAGCAGTGTTTGGTCTGGGCCGTATGCGGCGCGGGAAAAACAGAGGTCGTCTTTCCCGCCTTAGCGGAGGCGTTAGCCCGGGGCGGCCCGGTTTTGTATGCCACCCCCAGGCGCGAGGTGGTGCAGGAATTAGCGCCCCGGCTTAAGCAGGCTTTTCCCAGTTTTCGGGTTAGTCAGCTTTACGCCGGGAGCGGCGAGCGCTTTGCCCTGGCGGACATCTATGCTGCGACCACCCACCAGACGCTGCGTTTTTATCAGAATTTTGATTTGGTCGTTCTGGATGAGGTGGACGCTTATCCTTACCGCGATAATCCGCTGTTGCATTACGCGGTGTTGCGGGCGTCCCGACCGGGCGGAAAGATCATTTATTTAACCGCTACCCCATCAGCGGTGATGCAGCAGCAGGCGCAGGCGCGTGACGGCCGGGAACTGGCGGTCGTTTATATCCCGGCCCGGCATCACGGTTTTCCGGTCCCGGAACCGGAACTGATCGGCGAAAGTGGGCTGCGTTGGCCAAGCGGAGAGCCTAATCTGAATCGAAGGCAGAATCAGGATAGGAATCGTGTTCAAAATCAGAATCAGAAACAAAAACTGGAGCTTCCCGGCTCGGTAGTCGATTTAATTCAGCGGGCGGTGGCGGAGCAGCCAGAGCAGCCGGGTCGACATCAACCGGAGCAGAGTCAGCTGTTGATTTTTGTCCCGGCCGTGCGTTTGGCTGGCCTAGTGGCGGAAGCGGTCAGCCGGCAGGTAGAGTTTGATCAGTTAAAATGGTCGAAGAAGTTGACAGAGTCGGCTGAGCCTGCTGAATCTGAGCGGCGGATTAAACTCGAAAGGCGCGAAGAGCCGATTAAGCAAATCAAGGCAGTTAAGCAAGTTGAACGGCCGGCCTTACCGTGGGTGCAAGCCAGCCATGCCGGGGACCCGCGGCGGGAGCAAAAGCGCCAGGCCTTTTCCCAGGGGGATTTTCCCATTTTAGTTACCACGACGATTTTAGAGCGCGGGATTACCATACCCCGGGTAAATGTGCTGGTTCTTTTCGCGGATGCGGAAAAAATCTTTGATGAGGGAAGCTTAGTGCAGATGGCCGGTCGGGTGGGACGGACCGCAGCTTATCCGCAGGGGAAGGTCTGGCTGGTGGGAAGCCGCATCAGCCCGGCGATGCGGTTGGCCCAGGCTCGGATTCGGGAGATGAACCGGCGGGCCCGGGCTTTAGGTTACCTGCACGAGGGCCGAGGGGAGGCGGGGCAGGATGCGGAGTAGGTTTCATCGGTTTAATTGGCTGGGTGAGGCCCTGCTGGGACTGATCTATCCCCCTTCGGTTTCGTGTCCGCTATGTGGGAAACCGGGGTCTTTCCACCCGGCCCGGGAAGCGGTTTGCGGGCGGTGCCAGACGGCGATTGCGGAGTTGCAGGCGGGTTTGCTGTGTTGTCGCTGCTGCGGTCGGTTTTTTCTTCAAACGGAAAGGACAATCGTGGCTGCGGCGGATTGGTATTGCCCGGGCTGCCAAAAAAGCCGGCCCGGTTTTGATTTTGCCCGGGCGGTCGGCCCGTACGCCGGTATTTTGCGGGAAGCAATACATAAATTTAAATATCTCGGAAAGTTGTCTTTGGCCGAACCGTTGGGAAAACTGATGGCCGCGGCGATCCGCGAGGAATTTCTGCCAGCCGTGGCTGCGGCCAGCCAGTCGGGCGGCGGTAAGACGGGAGGCAGTGTGGTTGGTGCTGCCGGTGCGACGAGAGACGCTAAAGCCGGTGTAACGAGGGACGGTGCGGTCGATCCAGCAGAGAGCGCTACAGCCGGCGCAGCTGGTGCTGTCGGTGTGAGAGACGCTACAACCGGTGCAGCTCGGGGCGGTGCGGCTTGCGTCGTTCCGGTACCCCTGCACCCGCAGCGCCTCGGGGAGCGGGGCTTCAATCAGGCGGAACTTTTAGCGGAGATCGTAGCGCAGGAATTAAAACTGGAATTTGCCCCCGGAATGCTGGCGCGGGGAAAACACACCCCCTCCCAAACTCAGCTCAGTCGGGAGGAACGACAGCTGAATCTGCAGGGGGCTTTCGTTTTGGGCCGCGGTCACGGTGATAGCGGTTTGCTAAAGCCAGCCAGTTTAACCAAACCAGCCGTTTTAATCGTTGATGATGTGTTGACTACCGGTTCGACTGGGGCCGAGTGCGCCCGGGTGCTGCGGGAAGCGGTCAGCGGGCCGATCGTATTGGTCACTACCGCGACCGGCGGCAATTTTAAACCGGCCTAGCCTCGACAAAATCTGAGAAGATTCGAGAGGGGAATGTCCCCTAGTCAGTTCTGCCAGGTCGCGGTATAATTTTATATATAGTAGGATGGGAGGGGGGGTCATACGAATCCAATGTTAAGTCTAAAAGATTACCTGCAGGAAAATCTGCTGGTAGGCGATGGCGCGATTGCGACTTGGTTGTACCAGTTTGGGATCCCCGTAGGCATTTGTTACGAGGAATTGTGCCTATCCAAACCCGACTTGGTCAAGCAGGTGCATGCGCAGTACTATGCGGCCGGGGCGCGGTTGCTGGAAACGAATTCTTTTGGCGCGAACCGGGAGGCTTTGAGCCGTTACGGCCTGGAGCAGCAAGTTTACCCGATAAATTGGCAATCCGTTAAATTGGCCAGGGAAGCCAGCGGGCCCGATGTGTATGTGGTTGGGAGCATGACTTCCCTCACCGGCGGTCGGGTGTGGGATGCGAAAATGGCCGACCAGCGGGAAATGTTTACGGAGCAGGCCAGCGCTTTGTTAGCTGGCGGGGTGGACGGACTGATTCTGGAAACCTTTTTGGATTTGGAAGAGCTGATCTTAGCGCTGGAGGCGGTTCGCCCGTTGACAACGCTGCCGATAATTACCCAGTTGGCGTGCCTGGAAGTAGGCCGAACCCGGGACGGGTACAGTTTGACCGAAGCTTTTCGGCAACTGCAGCATTTTGGCGCGGATGTGGTGGGGTTAAACTGCCGTTTAGGTCCGGCGGAAATTCTGCGTTCCATTGAACAGAGCGTGATCCCGGAGGGGATGCCGGTTTCGGTATTTCCCAATGCCGGCCGTCTCGGGGTTACGGATGGCGAGTATGCTTACACTTCTTCGCCGAAGTATTTTGCGGACCAGGCGCTGCGCTTTCGGGAACAGGGGGTGCGTTTAATCGGGGGCTGCTGCGGCACGACCCCGGCGCACATCGAGGCGGTGGCGGAAGCGCTGCGGGGTTTGCCGCCAGTGGCCCGGATCAACCCAGTGCTCGCGGAAACGGGCGAAGAAGCGGCTAGAACCGGCAGAACCGGCTCGTTGGTTTTAATCGAACGGGGAGTAAGGGCAGGAGAAGAGGCGAGGCTAAGTGTAGGGGTTGGAGCGGAAGCGTTAGCCCGTCACATCACCGATACCGAAACTGAAATGCCGCGAGCCAATACAATTTTAGGTAAACTGGCCGAAAGGCCGGTCGTGATTGTAGAATTTGACCCGCCGAAGGATTTGGATCTGGAAGATTATCTGCATGGCGCCCTGAATCTGTGGGCGGCCGGGGCAGACGCGATTACGATGGCCGACAACTCCCTGGCCCAAATCCGGATGAGTAATTTGGCGCTGGGGGCGATCGTCAAACATCGGCTGGGCATTGATCCGCTGATTCACATCACCTGTCGGGACCGAAACCTGCTGGGGCAGCAGTCGCATTTGATGGGGCTGCACGCGCTGGGCATCAATCAGGTGCTGGTTATCACCGGGGACCCCGCCCGTTTTGGGGATCTGCCCGGTTCGAGCTCGGTGTTTGACGTTTCTTCCTTTGACTTGATCCGCATGGTCAAACAGTTGAACAACGGGATTTCTTTTTCCGGCAAACCCCTGAAGCAAAAGGCTAAATTCGTGGTGGGCGCGGCGTTTAACCCCCACGTTAACAAGTTTGAAAACGCGTTGGACCGTTTAGAAAAGAAGATCGCGGCCGGGGCTGATTTCATCATGACCCAGCCGGTTTACGACGCCGAGATGATCGAGCGGATATATGAAAAAACCAAAGCGTATGGGATTCCTATTTTCTTAGGCATTATGCCGCTTACCAGTTCGCGGAACGCGGAATTTTTGCATAATGAGGTACCGGGGATTCGTTTGAGTGAGGAAGCCTTGGAAAGAATGCGCAAATACACCGGGGAAGCGGCCCGTCAGGAAGGGCTGGCGATGGCCAAAGAGTTGACGGAGGTCGCGCTGCGTTATTTTCAGGGGATTTATGTGATAACCCCGTTCAATTATCACGAAATATCGGCGGAACTGGTGCGCTACATCCGCCATTTAGGGGAAGGTCAGCTGATCGCGGACCGGTCGTAAGAGCCGTATGGGGACAGCACCCCAATTAAGCAGGGCAAAGTCCCCGGTGCGCGGTGTGGTTTCCTGGGGCAAAATTAAACCGGGGGACTGTCCCCCGGTTTGCCAGCGCACCGGGAGACTCTCCAGGTGCACGGTGCGTTGCGGTACGGTTCAGTTTGTTGAGGTTTGCTGAGGATCTGCCACGGGCATTGCGTTTCGTTGTGGTTCGCGGCGAGTTGCTGCCGCGGTTATGCCTGCGGAACCCGGGATTTCGTAGTGGTTCGTTAGCGGCTGAGCATGGCGAGGGCTTTTTCCAGGCGCCGGTTGACGGTGTCCCAGGCGATGTTTTGGAAAAAGGCCTGGATGTAGTCGGCCCGTTTTACGCCATAGTCAATCATGTAAGCATGTTCATAAACATCCATCACCAACAAAGGGTAGGTGTTCACAAAATAACCGACATCGTGCGCATCCAGGGAATTGATGGCCACATTGCCGCTGTTCAGATCCAGGCTGAGGACAACCCAGCCGCGAGCCGCAATGCCGGCCCCGCTGAATTTAGCTTTAAAAGAAGCATAATCGCCAAAGGTGGCTTCGATGGTGGTTTGGATTTTGCCGGTAAACGGCTGATTTAACCCGAGGTTTTCGAAATAGGCTTCGTGCAGTTTAATCCCGTTCAGGGCAAAGTTTTCGCCAACTTTTAAAGAACGCAGATCGCTGTAAGTCTGATTGGCTTTGCTGTAGTCCACGGTTTCGAGTAGTCCTTGAATCTCGTTGTATTTATTGATGTAGCCCACGTAGAGGGTATAGTGTTCCGCTAATTGACGCGGGGAGAGGCCTGGAAAACCTTCGAAGTTATAGACTTTTGGCTCCATTTTAAAGGCCAACGAAATACACCTCCGGAAGTTAGTATTTTTTTGCAATTTACCACTAACTAAGTTTAATGTCAATGGATGCAAATTTAGAATCAGAATCTGGAAGCAGAGAATTTAGAACTAAGAATCTGGAATAGGGATTGGGGGCGGGTAAATGGCTAAGAAATTAGCGGTAATCGGCGGGATTGCGGCAGGGATGAGCGCCGCGGCCAAGGCCCGGCGGATGGATCGGGACTTGGAGATCGTGGTTTTCACCGACGAAACCCGGGTGTCTTACGGGGCATGCGGCTTGCCCTATTACATATCGGGCGAGATTAAAAAAGCTTCGCAGTTGGTGGCCCGGACCATCGAGCAGTTCAAGGAACTGGGGATTAAGGTGCGGACTCAGTGTCGGGTGGAGGAAATTCGGCCGGCAACGCGCAGCCTGCTGATCCGCAGTTTTAAAACCGGCGACCAACACGAATTCAGGTATGATTCGTTAGTCATTGCCACTGGGGCAGCCGCCCGCATCCCCCCGATTGCGAACGCGGATTTGCCTGGGGTCTTTAAACTGCGCAACGTGGAGGATGGCGAAAACATCCGCCAATACTTAGCCGAAGCCAAACCCCAAAACGCGGTGATTGTCGGCGGGGGTTACATCGGTTTGGAGATGGCGGAAGTGTTGCATCAGCAAGGGGTCAAGGTGGCGATCGTGGAGATGGCTCCCCATTTGGCGCCGAATATGGATTTGGATATGGCGGAAATTTTGCAGCAGTATTTGCGGGAACAGGGAATTGAGGTTTTCACCGGCGAAAAGGTGCTGGCTCTGGAAGGGGACGCCTCGGTGTCAAGTCAGGCAAAAGCGGGCGGCGGGGAAGCATCGGCGTCCAGTCCAACCGCTTCAACCAACCTAACTAATCGGGTGCGGCAGCTGGTTACGGACCGCCGTACGCTGCCTGCGGATTTGGTGCTGCTCTCAGCCGGGGTCACGCCGAACTCCTGGCTAGCCGAAAAAGCGGGGCTTGCCTTAGGTGCGCAGAAGGCGATTCGAGTTAATCAGCGCATGGAAACGAGTGAGCCGGGGATTTACGCGGCCGGCGATTGCGCCACGACCTTCCTCTTGGTGACCGGGGAAGAGGTTTATATCCCCATGGGCACCACGGCCAATAAACAGGGCCGAACCGCCGGCGAGAACGCGGCCGGAGGGAATGCGGAATTCAGGGGCGTAGTCGGCACCGGGATTGCCCGGGTGCTGGATTTGGAGATTGCCCGGACTGGCCTGACCGAAAGGGAATGCCAACAGAAGGGCCTGACCTATGAAGCGAAAATGATTCAAGCCAAGACTCTGCCCGGCTTTTTTGCCCACTCGGGTAAGATCTACGTTAAAGTGCTGGCTGAACCGCACGGCGGCCGGCTGCTGGGCGCCCAGATCGTCGGTTTTGCCGGAGCCGGCAAAAGGATCGATGTCTTTGCCACGGCTTTAACTTTAGGGGCTACCATGGACCAGCTGGAGGATTTGGATCTGGCTTATGCGCCGCCGTTTTCGCCGGTTTACGATCCCATCCTGATTGCCATCAACCAGTTTTAGGATCTTTTCTAAAAATTAGTGCCCGCAAGCTCGGAAACATAAAGCCTCAGAGTCTCAGCTAAACGCGAAGCCTTGAAATTATCCAGTATTCAAGGCTTCTTTTTTTGTGGCCGGAGTTTTTAGTCCGCCAGCTCTTTCATATACTCTTGGTAGTGAGCTTTTTTGATTAAGCTGGATTTGCTTTTTAAACGCAGCCAGGGGTATAGGGAGCTCACCACCGGAAAAATTGTAAGGGAAAACTGGCTGCGTGGAAACAGGCCAGGAAAACTTATCAGGGAGAACGGGATCTGCCGTAGAGACTGGTCGGTCAAAATTAAAATTTATCTGTTCTTTATCTGTTTTTTATCTGTTTTAAAGAGTATCGGCAGCAAGCAGCTCTCACCGCTTCAGTGCGGCGGTTATTTTGGAGGGAGGCGCTACATGATGACACAAGGGCGAGGGAAGGTTAAGAATATTTATCCCGGGGGAAATACGGCGCAGGGCTTTTATTCGTTATACGAATCAGCGCTGCAAAACCTGCAGCGGCTATTTATTCTCAAAGGAGGTCCGGGTACCGGCAAATCTACCCTGATTCGGCAGGTGGGTCTGGCCATGGTAGACCGGGGGTACGATATTGAATTTTTACACTGTTCCTCGGATAATCGCTCGTTAGACGGCGTCATTATCCCAGCCGTAGGGATCGGGGTGGTGGACGGGACGGCTCCTCATATTGTGGACCCCAAATATCCCGGCGCGGTCGACGAAATCGTCAACTTGGGCGAGTGCTGGAACGACGAGCACCTGCGGGAAAATCGGGACAGCATCGTGGAGTACACCACGAGTATCAGCGGGCATTTTGGCCAGGCTTACACTTTGCTGAAGGAAGCCCGCGTAATCGAGGCGTCCTGGGAAGCCATAATCAGCCAGGCCATGGATTTTGCGCGGATCGATCAAAAAACCGAAGAACTGCTAGGGGAAATCTTTACCCGCTCGCCACGGGTCCGGCACCTTTTCGCCGGAGCCCTGACCCCGGAAGGAACCACGAACTATATTGAAAACTTGACCGAGGATTGCGAGCGCCGCTTTATTTTGCGGGGAGAGCCCGGGAGCGGTAAATCTACCTTGATCGCGAAGGTAGCCCAGGAGGCAGTGAAGAAAGGGTTTAGTATTGAGCTTTTCCACTGCGCTTTTGATCCCAACAGTGTGGATATGGTGGTGATACCTTATCTGAGAACCGCGGTTTTGGACGGGAGTCCGCCGCACTTTATTGAGCCTGATCGGCCCGGGGATCGGGTGGTTGATTTAATGGCGTTTGCCGATAAAAACGTCTTGGAGCAGCGGCAAGCGGAATTGGCGGAAAAGCAGCGGCAATTTGGGGAAGCCGTTCAGGCGGCAGTGGGGGAAATTGCCGAGGCCAAGCGGCTGCATGATCAACTGGAGACTTATTATATTGATGCCATGGATTTTGATGAATTGGACACGGTTCGGGAGCGGATGATTAATAAGGTTTTAAATTTGGTCGCTAAAAAGTAAATAATAATAAAGACAAGACAATGCATTTACAGCGTTTGCGGATGGCTCATGGCAGTTGAAAAAATCTTTGTAGTTGTAAAAAACCTTTCGTGACAGAACCAAAAAAAATAATAAGGCGTTAAAAAATCGTTAAGCCCAGTGCTGCACTGGGCTTAACGGCGTGATCCCCATTTATCAGTTGAAGGAGGGTTCAAGCGGCGAATTTTTAGTGGGGATACGGATTGTTTTCAGGATTATTTTTAGTCGGGTGCGCCGATAAAATTTGACCGTTTTAGTCTGGAATACAGATGATCTGGCCCACGCGTAAACTGTTCGGATCGGTAATGAGGGGATTGGCGTCGAGAATATCATTCACCGATACATTAAACCGCCGGGCGATACTAAACAAGGTATCTCCAGACCTAATCTGATATAACTGGCCGTCCGGACAGGGTACCGGAGTCGGCGTCACAGTTGGCGCGGGAACCGGGATGCAGATCACCTGACCGACCCTGATGGGGCGCACCAGACCCGGGTTGGCGTCCAGAATATCATCTACCGTTGTGTTAAACCGGTTGGCGAGGTTAAGCAAGGTATCCCCAGCCCTGACGGTATACAATTGACCACCCGGGCAGGGTATCGGTGTAGGAGTCGGCGTCGTAGTTGGCGCGGGAACCGGTATACAGATCACCTGACCGACCCTGATGGGGCGCACCAGACCCGGATTGGCGTCCAGAATATCATCTACCGTTGTGTTAAACCGGCGGGCGAGGTTAAACAAGGTATCTCCGGCCCTGACGGTATACAATTGGCCACCCGGGCAGGGCAGCGGCGTCGGCGTCGGAGCGGGAACCGGTATGCAGATTACCTGACCAATCATTAACTGAGTTGGATCAATACCCGGGTTCGCCCGCCGAATAGCAGCTACCGTTGTGTTAAACCGATTGGCCAGCGCGTACAACGTATCTCCGGCTTTAATGGTGTATAATTGACCACCGGGGCAGGGCAGCGGCGTCGGTGTCGGGGTAGGGGTCGGCCTCGGAGCCGGCACGCAAATTACCTGGCCGATCGCTAACCGGTTGGGATCAACGCCCGGGTTTGCCGCAATCAAAGCGGGAACTACCGTGCCATACCGCTGGGCAATTGCATAGTAAGTGTCTCCGGCCTTGATGGTATACAGGAAACCGCCCGGACAATTGCCAGCGGGGGGCGCGGGGATACAAATTTTTTGGCCTATTTGCAGATTGTTCGGATCAACCCCGGGATTGGCGACAACTATGGCATTGACCGTAACGTTGAATCTACGGGCTAAACCGTAATAAGAATCGCCGGGAATGATCGTGTAAACGGTTCCGCCGGGACAAGCGGGAACTTGGTAAAGCTCGAAGTTTTCAGGCATATATATCACACATCCTTTTTATAGGCTATATTCAATAATATGTTGAGGGTGGGCGAAATGCTCTATTAATAGAAATAAAATGTAAGCTGTAAAACCGGTTAAGCCAAGGAGAACCGGCGGCTTCGGATTCCAGAAGCCGCCGGTTTACTTTACAGAGGCGGGTATTGTATAGTAATAAGGCTAACTAATTGATCAGAACTGATAATCAAGGGGTAAGGGTGGTGAGCCTCCGTGGAGAATAACGTTCAGGCCGGCGGTTTCCAGCTAAAATCCGAATACGTGCCGCAGGGCGACCAGCCTCAGGCGATCGATAAACTGGCGGACGGGGTAGAGCAGGGGCTGCGTCATCAGACCCTGCTCGGAGTGACCGGTTCGGGAAAAACTTATACTATGGCCCAGGTGATTCAAAAGGTGCAGAAACCGACGCTGGTGATTGCCCACAACAAAACTTTGGCCGGGCAGCTCTGCGCCGAGTTTAAGGAGTTTTTCCCGGATAACGCGGTCGAGTACTTTGTCAGCTACTACGACTATTATCAGCCGGAAGCCTATGTGCCGCAGCGCGACCTGTTCATTGAAAAAGACAGCGCCATCAACGAGCACATCG